>NZ_VTDU01000012.1:0-93260 GCF_035615615.1 Acinetobacter sp. MD2(2019)
ACAGTACGTTATGAGTGTTTAAATCAGCAGTTATTTCGAGATATTGAAGACGTTCAGAACTATACAACAGCATGGCAATACTTCTATAATCATGAACGACCACATATGTCAGTTGATGGTAGACCACCTAATTTTAAACAATAATAAAGGCTTAGGATATTCTACTTATAGATTCGATTAATAATGGGGGTATTACCATTTCATCATCAACAAATGATTACCCGTTATCCTATGCGGCTCGGTTTTAATCCGATTGGACACAAAGTTCAAGAAGGTGATGGCAAAACGCCTGAAGGACGTTATGACATTGATTGGCGCAATCCTAAAAGTGCATTTTATAAATCGATGCATATTTCGTATCCGAACACAGCCGACACCTTAGCAGCACAGGCGCTTAAGCGTTCGCCCGGTGGAAATATCATGATTCATGGTTCTGCCACAAAGCAACAATTAGCACGCTGGTCTGCACTTTATAGCTATTTGCCCCGTGCAGATTGGACATGGGGCTGCATTGCCGTTTCAAATCGGGATATTGATGAAATTTGGCAATTGCTGCGCGATGGCACGGTGATTGAAATTTATCCCTAAAAAGAGAACATATATGCATGCTGTAGACATTCAAGCTTTAGCGATAAAAATCGCACTGATGCGACCTGAAAGCCATGTATCACAACCTTTTGGCCCACAATGTGATGTGGTTAAAGTGTTTGATAAAATGTTTTTGCTCACCGGCGAAGTGCAGCAACAGAAATTTATCAATTTGAAAATAAACCCAGATCAAATGGATGAGCTTAAAGCACTCTACCCTTCAATTAAAGCCGGTTATCATATGAATAAAAAACACTGGATCTCAATTTTTGAAGGGCCAAAGATAGATGCGGCTCTGATTGAAGATTTGGTCACAGCATCTTATCAGTTAGTGGTTGATAAGTTAAATAAAACACAAAAAATGCGTTTGCAGCTCTTGGCAAGCATTCGCTGCAATGCACAGAAATTGCATGAGGAATAGTGAATAAATTAGCCTTTATTCTTCAGGATATTCAAAACGATAACCCACGCCATACACCGCTTGAATCCATTCATGATGTGAAGAACCTTCCACCGTTTCAATAATTTTACGGCGCAAATTTTTAATGTGGCTGTCAATCACCCGATCGGCAACATCAAAACTGTCAGGATTAATATGGTCTAATAATTGCGTGCGAGAATAGACCTGTCCCAAATGTTCTAAAAATAACTCAAGCAATCGAAACTCGGTTGGGGTTAAGTTTAAGGCTTTTTGCTTATACCAAATGCGTTGCTGGGCTTTATCGATACGAAACGCACCGGTTTCTTGTTCTGGGTCAGCTTTACGTTCTAATCGGCGTAACACTGCTTGCACGCGCGCCACCAATTCTTTTGGGCTAAATGGCTTACAAACATAATCATCAGCCCCCATATTTAAGCCCAAAACACGGTCGATTTCTTCGGTACGTGCGGTAACCATAATAATTGGGACATCCGACTGTTCACGGACTTTGCGGCAAATGGTTAAACCATCCATACGCGGCACCATTAAGTCTAAAATCATTAAACTGGGTTTGCGTTGTAAAAAATAATTATAGGCTTCTTGACCATCATGAAACATACTGACTTCATAGCCGGCTGCATCTAAATAGTCTTTGACCAAGCCTGCCAATTCAACTTCATCTTCCACTAAAATAATATGTTTCATGTGTTATTTCCTGAGCGTTTTGGAAAAGTTAATACAGCACGTAAGCCACCAAGCGGTGAATGCTCAAAACTTAATGTTCCACCTAATATTTTGGCAATTTTCACTGAAAGTGCCAAGCCTAATCCTGTACCACCAGTACTGCGTGTTCTAGAATCATCAACTCGATAAAACCGTTCACCCAAATGTGCGAGCTGCTCATCGCTTAAAGCGAATGGGCTGTCATCGACATATACTGTCCAATGCTGGTCATCCTGTACGGTATGAATATGCACTTTGCCATTGGGTTCGGTATAACGAATGCTATTACCAATCAGATTCACCATAATTTGTTTAAACCGATCGATATCGAGCGATAAAAGCGTACTTTCACCCGATAAACTAACGCTTAAAGGGGCTTGTGCAAATTTCTCCTGAAAGTTTTCGACTTCTTGCACAATCACCAACCACGGATCAATTTCAGTAAAATAACAACTGAGTTGCTCTGCTTCAACCTGTGCTAAATCGGCTAAATCTTGAGTGAGTTTTTTCAAACTACTAATTTGTCGCATCATTGCGCTTAAATGCTCAGGTGTTGGCTTACGAATGCCATCTTGCATCGCTTCAATTTGCGCCTGCAATACGGCAAGTGGAGTTTTTAATTCATGCGATGTATCGGCCACCCACTGACGGCGTGATTGCTCATGCTGATACAAAATTCTTGCCAATTGGTTAATTTGTTTGGCTAAATCGCCCAACTCATCGTTCCGCTTATCTTTCACCTGATACTGATAATTACCTTGAGTCAGCTCTAAACTGGCTTGAACTAAGCGATGAATCGGCTTTTTAAAATAATGCGCCAACAATAAAGCCAAAATTAAACTGGCCAAAATGGTTACGGCATAAATCAAAATTAAGGCGCGTTGTTGATTACTAAAAAAATTAATACTGAGCACATCTTGTTCATCGACCACCGGTTTTAGCCCCAAATAGCCCACAATTTGATGATTCACTTCAATTGGACGAAACGAAAGCCCACTGACGGGTGCCGAACCAACAATAAAATGTTTTTGTGCATCATAAAGTGATAAGCGATCACTCAAACCCAATTTGTCCGGAAGTGGGATAAATCTTTTTTTATGCTGCGAGTTCGGGTCTTGCTCTTTATTGTTTTTATTTGAACCGCCAAACAGGCCTTCACGATTACTGCTTAATGGAAACGACAGCCCTTCAAATGGTTGATATTCAGAAGGTAAGTTTTGTTGTACTAATTCAATTTCTCGTTCGCTTAAGCCTTCTTTTTTAATTCTGCTCTGTTTTTCAACCCCAGTGGGCACATTCACAAGGGTATTTTCTTTAAAATATCGTTGCTGCAAAGCAATATCGTATTGACGGCGCAACCACATATGCGACAAATGATCAAAATCGTTCGGGTCTGGCGTGCCTTCAATTTGCAACATTTGCGCTTGAATGGCATTGCCCCAATCATGATAAATACTATACACCCCAGCCAAATTTTCACTTAAATGGTCGAGCTTTTGCATTTCTACATCTGCGACATATTTTGAAAAATTCTCTTTCATGACCCATTGGAACACGCCGAGACTAATAGTAATAATCACGATACCAGTAAACAGTACCGTTAAAAATAAGCGTAAGGCAATCGGAAAGCGATGTCGGTTCAAAATAAAATCTCAAAGATGGATTTTCATCCCTATTGTAATCAACATCTGCTCAAAAAACTCTTCATTGTTCCTCCATGTTGGTTAGTTAAAGTTAACCAACAGATGATTCATAATGTAAAAATAAGGAAAAATGATGAAAAAACTCAATACACTGGCGCTCGCGACAGCAACTTTAATTGGTTTAGGGGCACTCACTGGATGTCAATCTGGACCAATTCATCCTAAACCACCCAAACCTAATTTGCATAGCCAGCCTGCCCCACCACTAAGCGCACAGCAACAAGAACAACGCCGTGCCAATCTTGAAAAAATCAAACAAGCGTGTGTGGGTAAAAATGCAGGAGATACCACTCAAGTAACTATTCAAGATCAGCGCATCGCTGGAACATGTGAAATTCATTTTCATCCGCTTCCACCAGCAGGAAAACCAGTGCTAGCAGGCAATGCCGCAATGCCAGCAGCACCACAAGATGGACAACTTCCACCACCGCCACCACAAAATGCAACGGACGCAACTGCAAATAATCCACAGCCGATGCCAATGCCGCCAAAACATCGCCCCATGAAAAAACATCACGAGAAAATTTTCAAAAATGCATGTAATGGACAACCCATTGGGCAAGAAATTAAAGTCAGCGTAAAAAATCAAAGTGTAGTGGGTATGTGTGAATTGCATTTTCACCCAGACCGCCCATTTATGCCAAGTCACCAATTACCACCACAGGCTGCTGCCAATGCACCTGCAGCACCATAATTGCTTTAAGTTCATCAACCATCATGGCCGACATGGTCATGGTGGTTTACTTGGGTGTGTTTCACTAAAAAATAGGCGCATTGGCCTAAATATTTTTATTAGTTAACAAAAACACCATATCTATTAAATATTTAAAAAACAGTTCTTTATCTTCTTTGACTTTGCAGTCACACACAAAGCAGCACTTCACTCTTGTTCATGACCCATTCTTGTAGCACGATGTTTATATAAAGTTGTGTATAAAGATAAATACACACGCTGAATTTTTAGGATATTTAACTGGTAAAAAAACCAGAGCAAGAGGAAGTGAACATGCCACAATATAAAGCACCCTTACGCGATATGCAGTTTGTTCTCCACGAATTATTAAATGCAGAGCAACATTATTCTCAGCTGCCCGCATTTCAAGACAGCGTAAGTCGTGAATTAATTGACCAATATTTAGAAGCGGCCGCTGACTTTTGTGAAAATGAATTATCGCCATTAAATGCCATTGGCGACCGTGAAGGCTGTAAATGGGACAATGGTGTTGTAACCACCCCTACGGGTTTTAAAGAAGCGTATCAAAAATATATTGAACTCGGTTTCCCTTCTTTAGCGGCAGAAGAACAATATGGTGGTCAAGCCTTGCCGAATTCTTTAGCGACTGTTATTTCTGAAATGGTCGGCAGTGCCAACTGGGCATGGGGCATGTATCCGGGTTTGTCTCACGGTGCAGTACGTACTATTGAGCATCATGGCTCAGATCAGCAAAAAGACGTTTATTTACCTAAATTGGTTTCGGGTGAATGGACAGGCACAATGTGTTTAACCGAGTCTCATGCAGGTTCAGACTTAGGCATTATTCGCTCTAAAGCCGAGCCGAATGCCGATGGTAGCTATGCCATTTCGGGCGAGAAAATTTTTATCTCGGCGGGCGAACACGATATGGCAGAGAATATTATCCATATTGTATTGGCTCGTTTACCGGGTGCGCCTAAAGGCACCAAAGGAATTTCACTGTTTATTGTGCCAAAATTTTTAGTCAATGCCGATGGTTCTTTAGGCGAGCGTAATGCGGTTCACTGTGGATCTATTGAGCATAAAATGGGCATTCATGGTAATGCCACTTGCGTACTCAATTTTGATCGAGCACAAGGTTATTTAATTGGGCCTGAAAACCGCGGCTTAAACTGTATGTTTACCTTTATGAACACGGCGCGTATTGGCACGGCCGTACAAGGTTTGGCTGCATCTGAATCATCCTTCCAAGGTGCGCTTAGCTATGCCAAAGATCGTTTAGCGATGCGTTCACTATCTGGCGTGAAAAATCCAGAAAAAGATGCCGATCCAATTATTGTGCATCCTGCGGTTCGTAATTTATTACTCACCCAAAAAGCCTTTGCTGAAGGTGGGCGTGCATTGGTGTATTGGTTGTCTTTTTATGCCGACAGCGTTGAACGTGCAGCAACCGAAGCGGAACAACATAGTGCCGATAACATGCTGTCACTGCTTACGCCAATTGCCAAAGCCTTCTTAACTGAAACAGGTTATGAAGCGGCCAATAAAGGCGTGCAAGTGTTTGGTGGACATGGCTTTATTTCAGAGCATGGCATGGAGCAAATTGTTCGCGATACCCGTATTGCTTGTTTATATGAAGGCACCACAGAAATTCAAGCACTGGATTTACTTGGCCGTAAGATTTTGCAAAGCAAGGGCGAGCTGCTTAAAGATTTTAGCAAAGTCATGATGGCATTTATTCAAGAAAATGCAACGCATCCTGAATTGAGTTTCTACAGCAACACATTGGGGCAATACCTCAAACAATGGGGCGACTTAACCCAAAAAATTGCCGAACGTGCACAAAGTAATCCAGATGAAGTCGGTGCCGCTGCCGTCGATTATTTATTCGTTGCAGGTTACGTTACTTTGGCTTATTTATGGGCGCGGATGGCCGAAGTTGCTACACAAAAATTGGCTGAAGGCACAACCGAAACTGCGTTCTACCAAGCGAAACTTAAAACTGCCGAGTTTTATTTCAAAAAAATCTTGCCAAGAACTCATTCACATGCAGAAGTCATTGCGGGTGGTTTAGCACCATTAATGCAACTTGATGCCGAAGATTTTGTATTCTAAAACAAACTTCCTTTAAGTTTGCCACTAGAGCAAGCTTAAGGGCGTTATAGCCAACAATAGACGTCAGTCACAACAGTACTTTAAAGCTTCACGGACAGATAATAAAAGGTGACCTTCCATGCCAATCTACAATGCCCCACTCAAAGATATGCGCTTCATTTTAAATGAAGTTTTTAACGCAGAACCCTTTTGGCAAAGCCATCCACAATTGCAGCATATTGATGCAGCAACGGCTGAGGCAATTTTAGAGGAAATGGCAAAATTTGCGAAGAATGTCACCCTTCCAATTAATCGTTCAGGCGATGAAGAAGGCGCACGTTTTGCCGATGGCAAGGTCACAACACCCGCAGGTTATAAACAAGCATTTAATCAATATGCAGAAGGCGGTTGGATTGGTTTAGGTGCAGATGAGCGTTGGGGTGGACAAAATATGCCGAAAATGCTCACGGTTCTGGCCGATGAAATGATTTTTGCAACCAGTCCTGCTTTTATGCTGTATCCCCTGCTTTCGGTGGGTGCAGGTATGGCACTTAACAGCTATGCCTCTGAAGAACAAAAACAAACCTATTTACCTAAAATTTATTCGGGTGAATGGACTGGCACCATGTGTTTAACTGAACCACATGCAGGAACTGACTTAGGCATTATTAAAACCAAAGCAGAACCGAATGATGATGGCAGTTACAACATTACAGGGACTAAAATCTTTATTACTGGTGGCGAACACGATTTATCGGAAAACATCATCCATTTAGTCCTTGCCAAAACCCCAAATGCGCCCGCAGGCTCGCGTGGTATTTCACTGTTTATTGTGCCTAAATTTTTAGTGAATGCAGATGGTTCATTGGGCGAGCGCAATCCTGTCAGCGCAGGCTCAATTGAACACAAAATGGGCATTAAAGCCTCTGCAACCTGTGTACTTAACTTTGATGGTGCAAAAGGTTTCTTGGTAGGGAAAGAAAATGAAGGCCTTGCTGCAATGTTTGTAATGATGAATTACGAGCGTTTATCTATGGGTATTCAAGGATTAGGTGCGTCTGAATTTGCCTACCAAAATGCTGCACAATATGCCACAGACCGTTTGCAAGGTCGCAGTGCAGCAGGCGTACAACAGCCCGAAAAACCTGCCGACAGCATTTTAGTACATGGCGATGTGCGCCGTATGTTACTCAATGCCCGTGCCAACAATGAAGCTTCACGTGCATTTGCGGTTTATGTTGGACAACAGCTCGACATCACCAAATTTGTAGATGATGCCGAAATGGTGAAAAAAGCCAATCATCGTGTCGCGCTCCTCACTCCCGTTGCCAAAGCCTTTTTAACCGATACCGCTTTTAATGCGGTAATTGATGCACAAATGTGCTTTGGTGGACATGGTTATATTGCCGAATGGGGCATGGAACAATGTGTGCGTGATTTACGCATTGCACAAATTTACGAAGGCACCAACGGCGTACAATCGCAAGACTTAATTGGCCGTAAAGTCATTAAAGATAAAGGCGTCGCGTTATTTGAATATACTGCCGAAATTCGTGAATTTGCGCAAAACCTCGGGGTTGAACTGGAATATCTCAAAGATTGCACTTTAGATGCCTGTACTGAAGTTGAAGCCATCACACAATTTATTTTAGAACAAGCACAAGACGATCCTGACTTTGCCAATGGCGTAGCGGTGGATTACTTACATGCGGTTGGCCTACTCAGCTTTGCCTATATGTTTAGCCGCATTGCCAAAGCCGCACACGAGCAAAGTGGTGAATTTTATGAAAATAAAATTCATTTGGCTCACTATTATTGCGAGAAAGTTTTGCCAGAATTAATGCTGCGCTTTACCCGCATCCGTGCCGGTTCAGACACCATTATGCAATTTAGCGCCGATTACTTCACCACACAAAACTAACGCGCTGACTTCAAATCAAGGCTGAATCGTCTAGAGTGATTCGGCCTTTTTTTATTTTTGCTTTTATTCTGCTCTAACTTTACATTGTCGTAATTTTTCAGGCATGATAACAACTTAACCATTGCCACACGAGCTTATAGCAAATGTCTGGTTCTAAAGATAAAACGCAAAAAATACAGCAAAACTTAGACCGTTTCGGGAATTTGGCCGTAGAGGCTTTTCATTATCTGGCCTTATTTATTATCGGTTGTATGATTGCATGGTCTGCCGTGCATACCACCTTTGATATTTTTACCGAAAAAAACTATGCCAGCATTGACGATATTTTGCTGCTGTTCATTTACTTAGAACTCGGTGCAATGGTGGGTATTTATTTTAAAACCAACCACATGCCTGTACGTTTTTTAATTTATGTTGCCATTACCGCACTGACACGCCTGCTTATTTCTGTTATTCAACACGACCATAAAGCTTCGCTGGATTTATTAATTGTGACCGGTTCAATCTTAATTTTAGCACTGGCGATTTTTATTGTGCGCTATGCTTCTTGGCATTATCCATCCGCCATTAAAGAAAAGAACGAAGCATCCAATAAAAAACTACAACCTCAAGATGATGAACTGGCCTAATTAAAAGCGGAACAAAGACGGCGCCGAGTTTTCCAAATTCAGCAAATTTGCATTAGACTATGCTCAGATCAATGATGCAATTTGCAAGGAAAACTGGATGTCTGAACTGAGCTTTGAACGCCTATCTGCATTTTTTAGCAACGTTCCAAGCGTTCAATCGCAGGGTATTGTGGCACATGGCAGCGATAGTAAACATGCGTGGTGGTTTAAATTTCATATCAATACCGAACACGCTTTGGCATGGCAAACGGTGCAAGAACTCGGGCATGTACTGAATTACTTATCGACCAATGAACGCTTACCGACGCAATTTTTTCCGGTATCTCCCCCACCGTATATGAACGGCGGCCCACAAGAATTTTTAGCATGGGTCATTCAATGTAATCATGCCGATTTTTCACCCGATGTGGTCTGCGATTGGTTAGAGGCACGTTTGCCGAATCCTGTTTCCGATGAAGCACAGTGGAAAATTCAAACCGATTTAACCGAATTAGATCAGTTAGATGATAAAGCCTTGGATCAACTGATTTCGCCTGATCGTTAAACACGAATAGCTCAAACCCGTGCTTGTCATTCACAAGGTTTGAGCTTTTTATCTGCTTCAACGTTTGCCTGATTATTTTAAACAACGCTGCAGGCACCATCACTTTTTAGAATAAGAATAAAATTAATCACGCCATAGCATGGCAATCTTGTGCTTACATACAGCGCATATGTGTATTAAAACCACGCGGCCTTTTTTCTTCGTACTATCTGTTTTAACGGCATGAACAGAATGTAAGACACATCTTGCAACACCGAATCCAAACATGATTAATCATAAAGATTGGCATACTCTTGTGGCGATTCCGAATAAGGCAACAACAGGTAATCTTGTGAGCAGATGAGTTGTTTAAATGCTGCGTACTCGGCTGTATTAAAGGGATAAATGCTGCTTAAGCCTTGCATGACCGCCTCACAATTGTTGGCATCTAAATGACATTTGTCCGTTTTTATAAACCCAAGCAGCGCCGCACCTAAACCGATAAAATCAAAACCAAAACTGTGCATGAATTGAATAATGGTAAAATTTTCAAAAGGATCGAAATCGCAACTAAAATAACCATTTGGCAACATGGCCAATTTTAATGGCTCACTCGGAACATCGGCAATTTTCACATCAAGGTCTGTGTCCAAACACGGCAAAGGATTTTTATTGATCAACATTAAGGTTTCAAAATCTGCACGATCATAATGTTGCATTTTTTGGCCAAAATCGGACAAATGCTGTTGATGTTCAGCCGCTAAAAACTGCTGAATATAATAATGCAAGGCGAGTGCCGAGTACTCTTGTTCATTTTCATCATCTGAAAGCTGCTCCGAGATGTGTTCTGGGATATACAGCCGATCGTCGTGACACGCATGCATCGAGGTATATTCGGCCTGTGCTAAATCATCGAGAACCAAAAAGATTTTTTTCGGAAACAGCTGCTGTTTAAGTGTTTTATACAACGCCAAAACATCCACCCAATTTTTAATATCGGTGATGCAGCCATAATCTTCAACACAATTGAATTGGGTTGGATTTAAATTGATTGCATCATTGATGCGTATTTTTGCCATAGGATTCACCTGTTATTTTTAGTTCTACCTGTTAAAAAGTCGAAATCCCCGACCATTCCATCACACGATAGGTCCAATATTTAAATGTGGATTCATCGGCATATTTGGCATAATCCACACTCATTTGGCGACCATTTAAGTTCGACCATGCGGTATTAAAATATTGCGCTGCATCCCTAAAAACCGCGTCTGTGGATGCCCCCAGTACATGCACATCGGTTTCTAAATTATAATTTTTTAAATTACGCGCGGTAAAATTGGCAGAACCCAACAATAATTCACTGTTGGTTTTACCAATTTTAAGCAACATTTTACTGTGGCACTGCTCGCCTTGCGTGTCACACCAACGTAGATTCACCCCTGCTTTATGTAACTCCGATGCGACTTGGCGATTTGGAATACCATTTTTTTGCCGACCAAATGCATCTTTATTCGGGTCAAGCAGCACTTGAACCACAACACCGCGTTGTTTCGCCTGTTTTAGCGCATGAATAATGTTGCGTTCAGACAAATAAAACATGGCTAAATTGAGCTGATCGGACGGCTGCGCTTGTTCAATCATCTGTAAAGCTGTACGATAAATGGCTTGTTCTGTCAGCACTTGCGCTTGTGGCAGCGTTGGATTTGCAGGCGTATCGCCAACAATCACCGTTGGGAAATTATCGGCTTTAGACATGTTTGCCACAGGCTGTTCACTATTTAAAACATCCACTGCGGTTTGCCCTGAAATTAATAACGCCACGTTGTCATGTCGTGAGCTTCCATCGTGCGGATTCATCGATGAAACCAAGGCTTTCCAACCGTCATCGGTATCGACCACCAAGGTTTTACGATGATTGGCCTTAAAATTAAGCAGCGCCAAATAGCTGCGCAAGGTGACTTTGCCTTGCCCAACCGGATTCGGTAACCATCCTGCAGCCGAATTATTTTTAATGTCCTGACAACACAAGTACCAAAGCCCCGACCAAACAGGATTCGATGCGCGTAACGGCAATAAATTGGTTTCAATGATATTCACGCCAGCCTGACGCAATTGCCGATAGTGTTCTGGTGCCATGCCACCATAAGCTGAGTTAATTGGATCGGTAATAAAATCGATTTGGATATTTGGGTTTTGCAGACGTTTTTGCACTAAGGCATCGACCAATTGCTGCATTAAGGCACGGTGCTGTTGTTTAGAATCGCCCACTTCGGCATTAAATAAAAATTGATCTAATACAATGGTTTGTTTGGCTTGCTGAATTAACGATAACATGGCATCAAAAATATGATGATCTAACTGCTGTTTGCCCTGTGCATCTACATAGGTTTGATCACTGATCAATTGCACCTGCGTTGGGCGCAATTTCCCTGCAAAATCTAAGCCGTGTGGCAAAGGTTTCACTGTTTGATACACCGCCGAGCACAGATAACCCACCATCAACGCACCGACAATCAATCCGATATAACGGCGTTTTGACCAATTTAATTTTTGATGTAATCGTTGAAACATAGAAAATAAAAAACCTAACCGAATCAACTCAGGCTAGGTTTTCTATCACATTTTTGCAAGCTGAATTTGGTGAATACGCGCTTGCGTCTATCTAAAGCAATGCGATTAAAATTTAAAATCGACACCTACAGTAAAGTTACGTCCGATTTGTGGCACGTTGGCTAAGAACGATTCATGTTGATAAACTTTGGCATCGAGCAAGTTATTAGCCTTTAAATAAAGGTTATATCCCGTTTTTGCATTAATCGTTCCGTTGTATCCAAAACCTAAATTAAGCATGTTATAGCCTTGAGTCACCGTTTCATAATCGGCAATATCTGCCTGATTAAACACATGCGAATATTCAGCATTTAGATTATAACCATCGGCAAAGTTGGCATTAATGCGTGTTCCAACACGACCACCCGGCACACGCGGTGCATTGCCGTTACCCTCTAATTTTCCACGAACATAATCGCCAAACACACCGACATTCCACACTGGCGTAAATTGGTAACTCACATCGGCATCTGCACCATAAAAACGCGCCGCAGTTTGTTGATAATACACCGAACGGAAATCACCTTTTTGATCGATTGTGTTGGCGTAAATAAAGTTATCAAACCAATTATGGTAAATGCTTAGGTTATAATGCAGCGCATCTTGATCGCCATGAACCCCTAAACTGACGTTATTCGATTTTTCTGCGCTAAGCGAATCGTTACCAAATTCGAAACTTTTGGTCGGGCCATGTAAACCACCATTAGAGTAGAGTTCTTGCGCCAAAGGTAAGCGTTCTTGATGCGATACATCAAAGGTCAGTTTATGATTCGGCACAAATTCCCAAGCCAATTCACCCGCAGCAGAATACGCTGTACCGTTAAAGTTCTTCTGGTCTGAATCGACAGTGATTTCTTGATGATCGATACGTGTCGAAACTTTTGCCGTGACATCGCCAAATTGTTTTTGCTGTAAGCCAAACAGACTATAACGCTTGCTATGGGTTGCTGCCATTAAGGCTTCTTCACCGTCAATGCTTAATGCCTGACTGGTATATTGCAATCCGAACTGCCCATTCCAGCCTGCCCACGGATTATTGTCGAGGACAATACGGGCATCTGTGCCAGTACTATGAAAGAGTGTTGCAGGTGTATCGCCATCCATTTCTGCATGTTGATAGATTGTGCGATTGGCCTGTGCGGTTATGCGGCTAAACCCTGCAAATGGATTATCCAATTGGGTTTTAAAATCATAACGTTTTTGCTTTAAATTAATCCAAGATGAACTTTCAGCTTCATCGTCATCCAGTTGCACAGGAAGACTTAACTTCATCTGATCATCCGGTTCCCAAGCAGAATCGACATCCCCCGGAATACCGTATTGATCGTGGCGTTGGCTAAACGAAATCCCCGTAAAACCACGGTCGTAAATCCATGACAGCCCCGCATGATAATCTTTAGAGTCGGCAAAGGTACTGTTTTCACGACGTGAGTCTGTTTGTTGTAAATCGCGCGGCAAAATGTAGTCGTTTGCATCTCGTTTTAAACCACCTACATTTAATGCAACTTGGCTACCTAAACCAATGGTGGTGTCGCCTGAATAAATCAAACCATCATCGCCCGTGTTATAACGCACGCCAACACGCCCTTCATAACCGTTATCTGGCATTTTGGTCGGGATTTTATGATCATCCACATTCACCAAGCCACCCACAGAACCTGCACCATACATTAAGGTTTCAGGGCCAGTCAGCACTTCAATTTTGTCTGCAGAATTTGGATCGACCGTGACTGCATGATCTGGCGAAACCGATGAAACATCGAGTGCATCGCCGCCGTTTTGGGTGATTTTAACGCGCGCACCATCTTGCCCACGCATGACAGGACGGCTGACACCGCCAGTATATTGTGCAGAGTAAATGCCGGCTAAACCATTTAATGCATTTCCAATCGTACTGCCACCTTGAAGCAATTGTTGCTGTGTCAAAATCTGTGTCGACTCAGGCTTTGCTGCAACCACATGAAAAGATAAAGTCGGCAAGTTCACCGTATCAGTAGAATCTACTTGCGCAGCCATAACTTGCTGAACCGAACATGCCAGTAAGGAAAGAACCCAATATTGCTTCAAATTTGCCATCGGCATATACTCAAGAAAACCAATAGTAATAATATAACATAACAATACAAATACAAGAACTTTCGTCATGACTCCAACATGAATCATGCAATTAAAATCCGTTTTAACCGTCCCATTTCATTGCAAGCAAAGGCAACCTTCAAAAGTACAATTACTAATGAAAGCGAACGGTCGGCTTTTATTGAGTTTTTTGAACTAATCCTTGAGCCAGTAGTCTGAAAAAGGCATAATCTGCGATTCACTTGCGGTACGCTGTTTACGTATACGCCCTTACAGCCAATATAGTTTGGATTTTAAAATTATGATGCGAACTCATTACTGCGGCTCTTTAACAGAAGCCCAAATTGACCAAACCGTAACACTTTGCGGATGGGTACACCGTCGCCGTGACCACGGCGGTGTGATTTTCTTGGATATGCGCGACCGTGATGGTCTCGTCCAAGTCGTGATCGACCCAGATACTCCAGAAGCATTTGCAACTGCTGATAAAGCCCGTTCAGAATTTGTTTTAAAAATTACTGGTCGTGTTCGTCGTCGCTATGAAGGCACCGAAAATGCCAATATGGTCAGTGGTCAAATTGAGGTTTTAGGCAAAGAAATTGAAGTTCTCGCACAATCTGAAACGCCGCCATTCCCATTAAATGACGACAACATTAATGTTTCTGAAGAACACCGTTTAAAATTCCGTTTCTTGGATATTCGCCGTCCAGAAATGTTAGAGCGTTTACGTTTACGTTCTAAAGCGACCACGTTAATCCGCAACTATTTAGACGATAACGGCTTCTTAGACGTTGAAACACCAATTTTGACCCGTGCAACACCTGAAGGTGCGCGTGACTATTTAGTCCCAAGCCGTGTTCAAAATGGTAGTTTTTACGCACTTCCACAATCACCACAATTATTCAAACAATTGTTGATGGTGGGTGGTATTGACCGTTATTACCAAATTGCAAAATGTTTCCGTGACGAAGACTTACGTGCAGATCGTCAACCTGAATTTACCCAAATCGACATTGAAACATCATTCTTAAACGATGATGACATTATGGATTTGATGGAAGGCATGACCGTTAAGTTATTTAATGACTTATTAGGCGTTAAATTCGATAAATTCGAACGTATGACCTATAACGATGCGATGCGCGACTATGCGTCTGATAAACCAGACATGCGTATTCCATTAAAATTGGTTGATGTTGCAGACTTGATGCAAGACGTTGAATTTAAAGTCTTCGCTGGACCTGCAAAAGACCCTAAAGGTCGTATTGTGGCACTTCGTGTACCGGGCGCAGGTTCATTACCACGTTCTGCAATTGACGAATATACCAAATTTGTTGGCATCTATGGTGCAAAAGGCTTGGCGTACATTAAAGTCAACGAGCTTGAAAAAGGCATTGAAGGCTTACAGTCTCCAATCGTAAAATTCATCGAACCAATCGTGCTTGATTTGTTAAAACGTGTTGGTGCTGAAAATGGCGATATCGTGTTCTTTGGTGCAGATAAAGCCAAAGTGGTTAACGATGCGATGGGTGCGCTACGTGTTAAAATCGGTCACGATTTAAACCTTGCAACCTGTGAATGGGCGCCGCTTTGGGTGGTTGACTTCCCAATGTTTGAAGAAACTGACGATGGTAAATGGACATCGGTTCATCATCCATTCACTTTACCAAAGTCTTCAGTTGAAGAAGTCAAATCAAATCCAGGGGAAGCACTTTCTGTCGCTTACGACATGGTCTTAAATGGTACTGAAATTGGTGGTGGTTCATTACGTATTTATACTTTAGAAATGCAAAAAGCTATTTTTGAAGCTTTGGGTATTTCTGAAGAAGAAGCAGAAGAAAAATTCAGCTTCTTACTCAATGCTTTACGTTATGGTGCTCCTCCGCACGGTGGTTTGGCCTTTGGTTTAGACCGTTTAGTGATGTTAATGACAGGTGCTGCATCTATTCGTGATGTGATTGCATTCCCGAAAACTAAGACTGCTGAATGTCCTCTGACTCAAGCCCCTGCACCGGTTGAAGCCAATCAACTGCGTGATTTAGGTATTCGTGTGCGTGAACAAGCGAAAAAAGAAGCTGAATAAGTTTATACTTTGCTAAGCACTTAGCTCGACTTCGGTCGGGCTATTTTTTTGTTCATTGAGATTAAATTTTAAAAATGGCATAATAATTGGCTTGTTTGATAATAGGTAAATGATGATGGCAATGCGCCCTGAAGTCCGCCGACGCTCTTTAGTTGTAATTGTATTTTCATTGGTGCAATGGGGCATTATGAACTACATTATTCATAATGAACTGCTTAACATTACCACTTATCAACGTATTTTGTATTTCTGTGTGAGTAGTTTATCTGCTGCACTCTTTATTTTCTGTGCCTTAATTTATATGGTGACTAAGGGTAATCCGGATAACTCATAGTTTAGCCATGCATTTTTGCGATCATCTAACTTTGGCCAGAATAAATCATATGAATACAAAATTACTCGAAAAAACAGAATTCCACTCATTCCACTGGGATAATTTTAGTCCAGAAATACTGCAAGCACATAAAAAAGTGATGTCGTACTTCGGATTAAATGTCAAATATACGCAAAAAAATATTCCACATGGCCAATGGCTTGATGAAATAATGGCATCTGCATCTGCTGATGTCATCGCAATTATCGAGCCAGATTTAATTCCGCTGAATCTTGAGATTGTATTAAATGCAATTGAATATGTGACTAAAAATGATACCTTTTTAGGATGCGCTCAAGTATCTAATCATATTGGAACAGGTGCACATATTTTTGCATCGCCGTCATTTTTCTTTATTACTAAAAACTGTTACGAAAAGCTAGGGCGACCATCTTTTATGCCAAACAAACAAGGTGATGTAGCAGAAATACTTTCTTATACGGCTGAATCTAAAGGTATAACTTATCGAACCCTTTTCCCAACCCGCTTTGAAAAAGCACCAAGCGAAGGCTGTTGGGCTTTGGGCAGTTATGGGTATTACGGCATAGGAACTGTATTTGCAGACCAAGTTTATCATTTGTTTCAAAGTCGCCACGCGAAAAACATAGAATTATTCGTGAAACGTTGTAATGAATTGCTAAATAATCAACTTGATATTTCGTCATTTACTCTCTGTACAGATTTTCAAACTCCAGAAAATATCTATAAGTCAGAGAAAAAATCTAATTGGTACACAAAACTATTAAAGAAAATAAAGGCATTTTAGATAGAAGTATGTATTAGATCATTTTATTTAGTCATACTCTCTACACATTTAATCTTCTCTCAGGTAATAGCTACACTTAGGTTAATATATGCTGAATCCTTACTCAGAACAAAAAGACTCTCTTATTTATTTTATATCTTATGTTTTGTTAAATATTATTTTTTTCTATTTACTCTATAGAGCTGTGTTAGAAAAAAATACTATTGATGGATTAGCTATTTTATTAACAAGCAGTTTATTCACAATTATTTTATATATTAAAACAAAAAAACCAATTATATTTAAATATAGTCTATTTTTAATCATTACGCCCTTAATTATTATACCACTACAATACTATATTCATTCAATCCCTCAAGAGGTTCTTGTACCAAACAATGTTATTACTATAAAACAAATTTTCTACATGTATGTCTTTAACTACAGTTACGGTATACCATTTTTGTTCGTACCATACCTAATCCACAATACAAAATATGATTATAAATCATTTTTTAATACAATCACAGCTTTCGTTATAATATATATATTGTACAACATATATATTGGAGAAAAGATCTCTTTTAATAGAGATAATCTAGCCACTTATTTTAAAACACTTCTAACATATGACAGTATTGGTATAACATTAATAGGAGTTGTTTATTTTTATAGTTTATACTTTTATACAACGAATAAAAATAAGTGGTTAGGTTCTCTTTTATTTATTATATTTTTGATCTCTTTACTTCTAAACATTACTCATGGAACACGTGGTACATGGTTAGTTATTCCTATATTTATTATTCTAACTATAATCAACTATAGAAATTTCTTAAAAAAAATTTCTTTTTCACATATCGCCATCTTTATTTCTCTGATTGCTTTTGCCTTACTATCAAAAATCGACCAGATTACAACGAGATTTACTGCAGCATATAGTGACATCGTTTTACTCCAATCCCACTCTAACCAAGCAACTAGTATTGGTTCCAGAATAATTATGTGGGAACATGCTATAAAAGATTTTCAAAGCTCACCATTGATAGGAATTAGCACATTTAATGTTGCTGAACAGGTGTATCAATTAAATCAACAAGGCTTGTTAGCAGGCAGGGCCTTGACACATATGCACAGCATTTACTTTCAAGAACTTGCTAGCCATGGCATGATTGGGTTGTTTGCTTTACTTTTTTCATTTTTATCGCCTCTTTATTTCTTTTTCAAATTTAAAACAAAAAACTCACGAGAAGTTTTAATCAAAACTACAGGTATTTATGTTGTCATTTGTACTATGATTTGTGGAGCCACTGATTTTTATTTTATTACGGCTGTCTCTGCTGCTGTTTACTATGCTTTAACCGTAACGCTATTAGCTTTGCTCTATAAAAAAAATTAATACCATTTATCCAATAAAAAGCATTTTATTTTTTTTATAAATTTAGAATGCTTTTTAATTATCTGCGTATTATTTAGTAAGAGTCTATCTTGTTCTAAATGACTATGCTGTTCCAAATTTCCTGCATTCAAAATAGGATGTTCAAATAAAAAAGTCGCATAAAAATTCACATTATCACTAATATTAAAACTTCCCCAGTGATCATATATTCTCGGAGGCTGATGATAGGATAACAATTTATCTGCCATTTTTCTATCAACAACATAGGCATAAGCATAAGCCAACCTATCTAAAAAATATGAATCAACTTTTAATATTTTTTGCTGAAATAACACTTGAGACAAAAGCTCACCTCGTACTCGATTACAAATTTTCATTTGAATTCCACCGAGACTTAAAAAGAAACTTTCGTCTAAATTAAGTGTTTCGATGTGCTGAGCTAATTCATTAAGATCAATTTCAAAGCGTTCAATAACATCATCTTCAAAAATCATTGCGTATTTTTCATTGGATGCAAGAAAATCTTTAAGCGCGTCTAAATGAGATAGCGTACAACCCAATTCACCAGGCGTCATAGGTTTATTTTTACCAGCAACCCCCAACTGAAAATACTCAGCAGCACTTAAGTGTTTACCAATAATACCAAATTGCTTAAAATCGCTTTTATATTTATTAAACGTTGGGTAAGCGAAGAATCCCTGTAGTCTTTGACTATCCTCAGATTCAATACTAATTAAATATTTTTTCATCTTAACCCAATGCTAATATAGAACGTATATAGTCTAGCGAATTAAGGCCATTCTGAGTATAAAATTTAATGTTAAAACGTGAAATCCTGAAAAAATGGTACAAATACCACCAAAAAAAACAGCAAAAAAGTTTTAATTCACATTGGTATATGCGTTTTGGCTGGTTAGATCAACCTTTTTCCAGTTTAGATCAGTTAAATGATTTATTTGAAATCCACTCACCGCAAAAATTCACTTTTGCCGATAGCTTTTATGCAGAAGAAAGTGGTCGACACTTTATTTTTTTCGAAGAAGTGGATGATCAGCATCCCGTTGGATTTTTATCTGTCCTTGAAGTCTTTAAAGACGGGACTTACACCCAGCCTCAAACTATTTTAAAACTGAATTATCATTTGTCTTATCCATGTGTATTTAAAATCGAAAAAGATTGGTATCTGATTCCAGAAACTTCGGCGAATAAGACCATAGAACTTTGGAAATGTATCGATTTCCCTCTCAAATGGGAAAAACACTCCAATTTGATAGAAAATATCGAAGCGGTAGATAGCACACCCTTTTATCATGAAGGAATGTGGTACTTATTTACCTCAACCCGGCGCAACTGCAAAAAATTTGGTGATCGTTTAGATCTATTCTTTACCGAAGATATTTTAAATCCTGATTGGAAAGAACATCCGCAAAATCCAGTATGTAAAGGTAGCCAACAATTTCGCATGGCAGGGAAACCATTCTTTTATAAAGGACAGCTGGTTCGACCAAGTCAGGATTCACTCAAACGCTATGGTGGAAATATTGAGTTAAAAGCAATAATAGAGTTGAGCCCGACCAGTTATCAGGAACAATGCTTAGAGGTGATTTTGCCAGACTGGAATTCTATGGATGATGGTTGTCATACCATAAATTATGAAGATGGCTTTGTGGTCTTGGATTCCATTCGTCTAACCCCCAAAAAACCTTAATTTTCTAGCAGATGTTGGTAAACTGACAACGTCTGCTGTGCCATTGCAGTCACCGTTAATTCGGCCTTCGCTTTTTTGAAAAGCAGCTCAAATTCAGCTTTTGCCTGCGGCTGTAAAGCATGCTTAATAGCAATAGTTAATGCTTGATGGTCGCCAATATCCGCCAAATAATTGTCTTCTAACCATTCCACCACACCATTCACTTTGGTTGAAGCCATAACCTTATCAGCTTGTAAGGCCTCAACCATCACCAATGGGAAACCTTCTCTGTCTGATGACAACGCCACAACATCTGCTAGTTGAATCAGGTCTCTAGCATCCGTTCTAAATCCTAGAAAAGCCACTTTATTTTGCAGCCCTAGTATTTCCACCTGTTTTTCTAAAGTTGCTTTAAGCGATCCATCCCCGACAATCCATAAATTCGCATCAATGTTTTGTATCGATTGAATGAGCAAGCTAATATTCTTAACGGGTTCTAATCGTCCAATACACATGACTATTTTTTTTGTTGGGTCAAGTCTAGGAAAATTTGCTTGAATGGTATTAATTAACGTATGTTTCTGCTCTACCTTTAATGCAGGCTGAGGATAAACTCCATTATAAATCACATGCACTTTATCTTTTGGAATGTTCTGAGCCAAAGCCTGACTCACCGCAATTACTGCATCTCCAGCTAAATAAGCCGATTTATTTTTTTTAGTCCCGTGAATCGTAGTAACCAGTTTTATACTTGGCAACAAAGAGCGAATACGTGCGATTAATCCCGCGGCTTTACCTGCCTGCGCGTGAACAATGTCGGGCTGAATCCGTTGAATCAGCGATTTTAATTGCCACAGTAAAAAAATATTCCAACGACTACGGGCAAAATTTAAACCATGAAAAATTACGTTTGCGCTAAATTTTTCAGCATAGCAAGGATGTGCAATCACATGCACTTCTTGGCTTAATGCCAATTCATTACTCAAATTAAAAGTATGTTGCTCTAACCCACCTAAGCCACCACTGGTTGCTAAAACTTGAACAATTCTCATACCTGACCTATTAATTACTTGTTATCTCTATTCATGTGTTGCTCAAACAATTTAGCTTCTTTTAAAAAGGCATAAAAAGCATTGATCATACTGTTTACAAAGCCGCGCCAACCATTGAAACAACTACGACGGATAAAATAAGATTTAACAAACGTCATTGGCATCACCAACACCAATTTTGCCACACTAGGCGATTTGCCTTTTTGGAACTTTTCAGCCGCTTTTAGGTTTGAATACTGATTATTTTTTTCAACTTTGACAAAGATGCTCGATTCACCATAGTGGTAAATGTCATGTTCGGCACGGCGTGATTCACCCGTAACCACAACATTTTCATGCACTTTATTAGCAAGGTCATATTGCCCTTTCGACTTGCGAAAGAAACGCACTTTGGCATGTTTTTTCGTATGCTTACTGTTCGGCACCCCCAAAAATACATCATTAATTGGGGTAATTAATGCATCCAATTGATCTTGTTGAATAACCTGCACAATCTCTTGTTGCAGCTCTTCAGACAACACCTCATCACCATCTAAATTCAGCACCCAGTCGTTGCGACACTGTGCCAATGCTAAACTCTTTTGTGCCGCATACCCGAGCCAATCTTGATGAGCAATTTTTACATTTTCAAATTGATGCGCGATTTCATAGGTATGGTCTGTACTACCAGAGTCGAGAATAATCACTTCATCAAACTGCTGAACACTTTGCAATGTTTTTTGCAACCAAGCCTCGCAGTTGAGCGTCACAATATAAACGCTACATGCAATTTTACTCATAGTTTATAACGTCCTTTGGCAAGGGCGATACGCATTTGCACCGCATTCATTGCCCCGTGTGTACTTACTCTTGGAATATTAAATGGCTGATCAAGATTGTATGCTTCAATTTTTTTGCGCGTCGAAACCGCATTTTTAAAGCCAATTTCACGTGCCATCTGTTGGTGCTTTTCATTAAAACGTCCAAATGGATAAGCAAAACTTGGGCATTTCCCCACCATTTCTTCAACATCTAATTTCGATTGCTGCATTTCTTGAAAAGCAGTCTGATCATCTAGTTTGAGTAAATTGACATGATGCTGAGTATGCGCCCCAAATTCAATCCATCCAGATTGTGCCATTTCATGAATTTGCTCAATATCGAGCTTTTCAATACCTTCAATTTGCGTGGCTAAATAAATAGTGGCTTTGGCGTGGTATTTTTTTAATAACGGATAAGCATATAAATAGTTATCCATAAAGCCATCATCGAAACTCAGTGCAACCACATTTTTTTGACCTTGATAATCTTCAAGCTCTGACACAAAACAAAAAATCGATTTTTTTCGCACCAACAATTGAAGCAGTTGCTCAAATTTTTCAGGAGGCATATTCATCCCTGAAGCATCGCTATGCGGTGTCACCTGATGCAGCATGACGATACGTGGCAATTTTGCTGAACGGAATGGCAACCAAAAGGTATAATTACCCAACAAATACAACAGTCCTGCAAAAATCAGCAAGCCTATGACGGTGTACAACATCCACATCATAAGTAGACCTCATGTGACCATTCATAGTTTTCAGAAAGTGGCTGTTTAAAGCTGACTTCTAACATATATTGAGTAATCCGCTTGGCGTTAAATGATTGACGTGTTTTTTGCCATCCTGCTTGTGCAATATCTTTGGCTTGCTCGGGATGCTGATCATAAAATTGAATTTTTCGAGCCAAATCAAATTGATCATCGAAATAAACCACTTCTTGCTCATTATAAAGTTTTTCAAATCCAGGAATCCTTGGGCTAAAAGTTAATAAACCATTACCTGTCAGCTGTACGATTCGATCTGAACTATATAAACAGACATCGTTACGGCGCGAATAATTCAAGCCCATTTTCGACTCAGCAAGCACTTTATAATAGGCTTTACCATAAACGCCTGCCTGCTCAAAACAACCATAATAGCGATAATTTACCTGTGATTGCGTTAAAGCATTGGCTAAATCTTTTAAGAAGGTTTCACGTTCAGGTTCTTTGTAAACGACACCACAAAAAACAAAGGTTTTGTCGGTATTATTATTCTCAAATTGGATTAAAGTTTCCACATTGCGATGCCCAATATTTGGCATATAGCCAACACTTAAATGTGGTTGTTTGAGCTTGGATAAGTATTCACCTGCGGTGGTACAAAAGATCGCATCTAAATATGGCGAAAAGGCTTTGATAAAACCCAGTTTATGTTCTAAGTAGAGTGGATCGACATACCAAAAAGCAATTTTTGTTTTCGGAAAAGATTGTTTAATGTGTTTAAGTACATCTGGACTCATTAAATCACTGTGTCCAATTAGCACCAAATCAGGTTCAATATTCGCAACAATTTTGAGAATTTCTTTATTAGCCCAGTTCGCACCCAGTTTTTTGGTTTTGAAAACAGTACCCATACGTGCCATATCACGAAAACTGAAGTCATAAACAAAATGACCATTTTCAATCAATCCCGCCGAAATTTTACGGTCAGTACAATAAAAATGAGCGCCTTGTTTATTAAATCCGAAGTTTGCAATATGTAAAATTTTCATTCTAAACCCAATATCTTGTCACCGCTATTTAAGGTGAATTGCTACATCATAACATGACTGTTTTTCAGTAGACACTTTTGTCAAAATATAGCATGATCTTTCCATTTTTAAATGCAGTACTATGGGTATGGTTTCTTCCTCTAAAGTAGGCAAACTCTGGTTTTTCGCCTACTGTTTTATGCTCCTTATCCCTTCACTGATCATTTCAGGTGATGGTTTTTTTAAGGCCTTATATCCATTAATCTTTTTCGTTTTTTTGGTTTATCATTATCGACGTTTTTTTTGGTTAAGCCTCCCCATTTACGCCCTCGCTCCCTTCGCGCTGTACTATGAAATCACCTATAATGCCCCCACAGAAATTTCTGTTTGGTTGACCATTTTAGGCAGTTCAAGCACCGAAGCAAAAGTCTATCTTTCAACAATTGACTTCAAATTAGCCGCTGCGTTACTTATTGCATACATTATTCCTTTGTTCTTTTTTTACCGCTTTATTCCAAAACAAAAACTGCAAACACCTTTTTGGTTACGTTTAATCGCGCTTTGTCTAATTATTTCCCCGATCCAACGCTACGTCAAAGCACCCGATCATAGCCAAGGCTTTTTGAATGTTTATCGACATTTCAAACAATCCTATCCTTTAAACTTATTGCTTGGTTTGCCTGCGGCAAGTTTAGAAGTCAGTCGTGTAAAAAGTTTTATTGCAACACAAAATCAAATCGAATGTACCAAAATCAAAGAAACGCCACCAAATGTCACCGTACTTGTGATTGGTGAAAGTGCTCGTCGTGATCGTTTAAGCTTGTTTGGTTATAGCAAAAACAATACCACGCCTTATTTAAGTCAATTTAAACAAGATTTATGGCTATTTAATAACGCCATTTCTGGTTCATATATGACCAGCAAATCTGTTCCAAGCTTACTCACAGGTCGACTCAACAGTACCGATCACTTAAGCCCTTCTGTCGTGAATGCATTTAATTCTGCAGGCTATAAAACCTATTGGTTTAGTGCACAATCACAGTATGGTGAATATGATTCGTTAGTTTCGGCTTATGCTTCTTCTGCACAGGAAAAAAGTTTCCTCACCCAGCACTCATATTCAGCCTCACTTGAAACACATTACGATGGTGAATTATTAAGCTCATTTGACCGTGCGCTGGCAGAAAAAACACCACATAAGTTTATTGTTTTACATTTATATGGTTCTCATGCGGACTTTACTAAACGCTACCCAGCAGAATTTAATAAGTTTCAGGATAAGTATGACAATACCGTTTTGTATACCGACTATTTACTCAATGAAGTCATCCAAAAGTTAAAAGCTAAACATGTCGATGCTAATTTAATTTATACCTCTGACCATGGTCTCAATCTTGGACAATGCCCACAAAACTCTTCACTACATCTAGATATGAAAAGTGATTTTAATGTACCACTGATCATGTGGGCATCGGATTCATGGAAACAGCACCATGCTCAATTGGCAGATACGTTAACGAAGGAACAAAATAGCGCTGTCAGTTCAGTGAATATCTTGCCAACTTTATTAGATATGACGAGCATTCAATGTAAAGCCATCCCTATGGAAAAATCTTTATTTAATTCAAAATATCAGAGTTATCCACGCGAAGTACTGACGTCATCAGATATGATCAATTACGATACTGGCCATGATGACGATCAATGTCATTTGGTTAATTGATCAACAACCAACTTAGCTTCCTGCAAGGTCTTTGCCTCAGGAAGCTGCGTAATCTGAACAGCGGTTGCAATCCATTGTTGCAATAACCGATCTACCGACTGAGTAATTCGATCTTCTCTTAAACGATCAATCAAAATTACTCCGACCCGACATCCAGCGGTTAACGCTTCATAAATCATAGAAACACTGTCTTCTGTGACCCACACCGCTTCGGCCAATTGCATTTGCTCATAAATCCAGCCTCGCGGTGTTTCCTCTACAGGAAAGAGCTCTAGCTTTGCGGCAACATCCTGCTTCATTAAAGCTGCTAAAAAGTTCGCAGGTGTTCTTCGTGAAGTTGTTAAAATAATCTGATAATCGGGATGATTCGCAGCAATCTGTTGAATGCTGGTTAATACTTTTTCATCATTCCATTGATGACGCTTAGATGAGCCGCCCAGAGTAATTAAAATCCGTTTTGGCTGATGCCGATGCTCATTCCGCATTGGATTTAAAGCACCTTTGGTTACAATGACCCGATCAGAAACTGCAACCCCATCATGCTCAGGAATAATCGAATAATTAAACCAATGTATGGGCAAGCTTGGTTTCATTAAAATAATAGTTTTGGCTTGAGGGTAAATTTTCCCCAGTAACCAAACCCGTAAATGTGTCTGCTGGCCCACTCCGACAATCCAATCGGGAATATTCTCGACTATCGATAATTCTTTAGTGAAAACCGCTTTAAATATAGAAGCGAAAGGTAAATCTTGAACTAAAATTTCTTGTACATTGGTCTGTGGCTTTTTTGCTTGAATGGCATGAAACAATCCTAATGCTTGTGAACGATGCCCTGCTTTGCCATCACTAATATAGACCATCTGCATTCAGTATTCTCCATAAAAAAAGCGCAACCTAAGTTGCGCCTTCATATTAACTGATTTTGCTTACTTCACGTAAGTCAACCAGTGTGCATATTTGTCATTACGACCTTGCACAATATCAAAATAAGTTTTTTGAATTAAAGTGGTAATTGGGCCACGGCAACCTTCGCCAATTTGACGATCGTCATATTCACGAATTGGCGTCACTTCTGCGGCTGTACCGGTAAAGAAGGCTTCATCGGCAATGTAAAATTCATCACGGGTGATACGGCGTTCAACCACGTCGTAGCCTAAATCTTTAGCAATAGTGATAATGGTTTGACGAGTAATACCGTCTAATGCACCACCTGAAATATCAGGAGTATGTAACACGCCATCTTTAATTAAGAAAACGTTTTCGCCTGAACCTTGACACACATAACCTTGAGGGTCCATTAACATCGCTTCATCATAGCCTGAATGTGCCACTTCCTGATGTGCCAAAATAGACAAGGTATAGTTACCTGAAGCTTTTGCCTTACACATAGTCACGTTTGGATGATGATGAGTAAATGATGAAGTTTTCACGCGAATGCCTTTCGCCATCGCTTCATCACCTAAGTAAGCACCCCAACCCCAAGCTGCAACCGCAGCATGAATAGTGTTTGATGTTGCAGCAATACCCAGTTTTTCAGAACCAATCCAGATCAGTGGACGCAAATAGCAAGACGCGAGTTTATTTGCACGCACCACATCAATTTGTGCTTGTTCAAGTGTTGCTTGATCATAAGGGACATTCATTTGATAAATTTTGGCAGAATTTAGCAAACGTTTTGTATGTTCTTTCAAACGGAAAATTGCGGTGCCATTCGGTGTTTCGTAAGCACGAACCCCTTCAAACACGCCCATACTATAATGTAGTGTATGGGTTAAGACGTGGATTTTTGCATCACGCCAGTCAACTAATTGTCTATCTTGCCAAATAAAACCATCACGATCAGCCAAGTTCATGGCGCACACTCCAAATTTTCACATTATTATTACTGTCCAAGCACCATTGCACTTGGATCAATTAGCTTTTGCCATAACTTGCAAACGATCTCGCGGGTGTCTTGCCACTTTGCAGCTTGAACTTGCATATTGTGGTTTGCAAGTGCTAAACGGTGGCTCTCGGCTCGTTCACTGAGATAAGCTTGAATCAATGCTTGCGCATCGGTGCTGGATAAGCAACCGAGGCGCGCCGCATCCTCGAGGATACGAACATTGTCAGAGAAATGGGCGAGATCAGGCTTCGCGCCACTCCATGCGAGTACGATATACTGTGCCATAAATTCGATGTCAACGATACCACCTGCATCCTGTTTTAAATGAAAAATTCCATCTTTTTGCTGCTGTTTATTCGAGCCAAGATGGTCTTTCATCTTCTGACGCATGTCGATCACCTCGGTTCGAACCACTTGTTCATCTCGAGGTTGACTCACCACTTGGCAACGGATATGTTCAAATTGCTCACGTAACTGGGCATCACCTGCAACCGAACGCGCCCGCACAAGGGCTTGATGCTCCCAAAGCCATGCGCTTTTCATTTGATATAACTCGTATGCTTTTAAGCTCGTGACTAATACCCCTGCCTCGCCCGATGGTCGTAAGCGGGTATCAATTTCATAAGCACGACCATCTAAAGTTTGCGTGGTCATTAACGACATAAATTTTTGGGCGACGCGTAGCGCAAACTCAAACCCACTAATGATTTTGCCACCATCGGTATCGGCCTGTTCATCAAGGCTATGGATAAAGACTAAATCGAGGTCGGAACTATAGCCCAGTTCAATACCACCTAATTTGCCATAGCCAATCACGGCAAAACCTTGTGCATCAATTGAACAGCGCTTGCCGTCTAAACGCAGAGGATAGCCATGCCGTTTGGCCACCATTTGATAGGCCAAATTCAGCGTGGCTTGTACACAAACTTCGGCAATGTCGGTTAAGGCATCAGAGACTTTCATTAATGGACTTTCTGCCAACACATCACTGGCTGCGGCGGCCAAAACATGGCTTTTTTTGAATAACCTTAATACACGCATTAAATCTTCAACTTGATCTAATTCAATACGCAACAGTTGATGGCGCATACTGGCTTCTAAATCTGCCCGATTCGGCAATTCAAAATCCATCGATAAAAATTCATCCAGTAACACCGGATACTGCGTCAACTCTTCGCAAATCCACGGGCTAACATCCGCCATTTTTACCAAACGTTGCAATGCACCTTTGCTTTCCACCAGCATGACCAAATATACGCTACGGCGCATAATTGACTCAATCAGTGGCATTAACCGCAACAACGCCACTTGCGGATGTTCAGCCAATAAAATGGCTTCAATCAGTGGTGGCCACAACGTTTTTAAGCGCTCCACCGCTTTGGCTGGCAATTTTTTAATTGCTTGCCCCGACCAAAAAGCATCTACCGTTTTTTGCGCATCTTCATCTAGCACTTGCTGTAGTCGTGGTTCTAAATCAGAAAAATTATCTAGGGCCGTCTGAATATCTTTTTCTTTAATCACATTTTTAAATTGCTGACTGACTTTGTCGCGTTTTTGGTTTAATTCGATTAAAAAATCATCCCATGAATTAAAACCTAAAGTGCTTGTCATGCGCTGACGCAGTTCAGGATCGTGTGGTAAAGCTTGGGTTTGTTGATCATTTAAGGCCTGAATGGCATGCTCCACACGGCGCAAAAATAAATAGGCATCTTTTAAGTCTGCAACGGCTTGGGTATCTAATAAACCGACATCACCAATATGTTGCAGGCTCACTAAACACTGGCGATCTTGCAATTCTCGTTTTGAACCACCATAAATTAACTGAAAAACTTGCACAATAAATTCAATTTCACGAATACCACCTGCGCCGAGTTTGATATCCTCATAAATATTGCGCCGAGCAACCTCGCGTTCAATCATCACCTTCATTTCACGCATGGCTTCAAAAGCGGAATAGTCGACATAACGGCGAAACACAAATGGCCGTGTCATCTCCATTAAGCTCTCACCTTTATCGCCGGTAATCATGCGGGCTTTAATCCACGCGTAGCGTTCCCATTCACGCCCGTGCTGCATTAAATATTTTTCTAAGGCGACATGGCTAATTGCTAAAGCCGAACCATCTCCCCACGGACGCAGGCGCATATCCACGCGAAATACAAAGCCTTCAGCGGTGATATGATCGAGCAAATAAATTAGTTTTTGCCCCCACAAAATACAGAATTTCTGCACATCAATCGACTTACGACCATTGGTTTCGCCTTGTTCGTCAAAGGCAAAAATAAGGTCGATATCACTGGATAAATTCAGTTCTTGTGCACCCAGTTTGCCCATGCCAATCACCATTAAATCTTGTGGTTGACCATCGTAGCCAATCGGCTCTCCATGTTTGGCAAGCAACGCCTCTTTGGCATACGCTTTGGCGGCAATAATACAAAGATCGGCAAAGTCGGACAGTTCTCGGGTTAAGCTCACCACATCGGTAAGTTGATTGGCATCTTGCCAAATCCAACGGAACATTAAACGCGCACGTAAAATGCGTAAAGCCCGCATCCATTGTGACTCATCGCGAATATCTAACAGGCTTTGTTCAACATATGCCTGAATATCTTCTCGGCTAAGGTGCTCTGAAAATGGCCGATTCTGAGCATCCTGCTCCAGTTCTGTGGGATAAAGTGCCAAAATTTGTTCTGCATATTGGCTGGCACCTAAGGTGATTTGAAGCTGCTCTGAATCCATGACTACACATGTGTATTTGCTATTTGCTTATTGTTATATCAGTTGCTTTCGCGCTTTAAAATGACTTTTTAGCAGTCGATACATTTTTTCTCGGCTACTGTGCTTTTTAAATGCACATGCGTATCATGCGCAAGCGGAATTTTAACCACAAAGGTGGTGCCTTGACCTTCTTTAGAATGTACGGAAATTTCACCTTGGTTTAAATCGACAAAGCGTTTACACAAAACCAAGCCCAAGCCTGTGCCTTTTTCACCCGCGGTGCCTTTCAGCGAAAGTTTCAAGCGGGGTTCAAATACTTGTTCGAGCTGTGCCTGCGTCATACCTAAACCGGTATCCACAATTGAAATAGCAACAAAGCCTGCATCTAAGCGTGCAGAAATACTGACTTTTCCCGAACCATCCACAGTAGTAAATTTTAAGGCATTCGAAGTTAAATTTTGTAAGATCGAAGTAAGCATATTCATATCGGCATAGACATAAATGTCGTCATCAACATCTTCAATTAATTCAATATTTTTTTGTTTTGCCAAACTAGTTAATACATTTTTAACAATTTGGGTGACTTGTTTTAGTTTAAAATTAATCGGGTGATAAACAAAACGCCCACCTTCTGCCATCGCCCAATTGAGTAAATTTTCTAATAATTGATAAGTCGATTTGGCTGTGTCATTTAAATAGCCCGCCATATGCTCAACTTCAGTTGAACTTAAAGTATCATGTTCTTCTGCCAAAACCTCAGAAAAACCGAGCAGACCATGAAATGGTGCACGTAAATCATGTGCAATCACTTGGAAAAATTTAGTTCGGCTAAAATTGAGTGCCGAAAGCTCTTCATAGGTTTCTTTGAGTTCTTGAAAATCAAATTTCAATTCGGCATAGAGCAGCATGCTTGTCAAAAGCTCTGCAACTAAGTCGAGATCTTCTTGTGCAAAAGGTGTTTCAATCTCGTCAAAAAAAATCACTTGCCCAATTTTCTGCTCATTCACAATTAAATAAAATACCGCCACCCGCTGGTGATCACAGCCCAATTGGGTTAAAGCGCTTGAAAAAAGTGGATAATCTGGATGGGTAGCATCTGCATAAGTGAAAGCATCGCACGAAAATAAAAAATCCGCCTGCGCGATCATGGGAATAACACAAGGTTCAAACTGATTTTTATCTGCAAACCACGCATAAGGTTCATGAAAAAACCTCCAAATACATTGCTTGACCGCCAAAATTTTTCGTGCAAATTTCAAGCAATTGCCAATTTGATTACGCGGACCTTTCACGCCCAAAGCCAATGAGAATCGGCATTCACTTAAACGTTCTGTCTGACTAAACGTCAGTCGTTGTAATCTTTCCATACCCGCCTCACGATTCATTATAGTTATGTTATGTTACGGACAGAAAACATTTTTTACATTACCTCTTTATAAATAACAACATCTCAAAACAAAAGCAACTGAATATTTTTTAATTCAAAATACGCACCTATTTTGAATCAAAAAAAATCCTCTACATCTATGTTTAAATATGCAGAAGCCCCTCAAAGATTTCATGCAATATTTTCATGACAATTCAGAATGATGCGATATCAATGCACGCATATTCAAAAATTTAACGCAATGACGGCCAATTTCAATGTGAAAAAACAAATTGGCGACTATGAAAAATAAGAACACTTATTTTAGCACAGCTTCAGCTTGGTCTACCGTATTATAAAAATTGTAGAAACAATGACATATCTTTTTTATTGGATTGCTTTACTCGTTTTCAGACAATTTTGTAAGCTTTAGCGTACAAAAGTCGAGGATATTGTCAGCTATTCGACAAGGTCAGATTTTTATATGATGCAGATATAGGAACAGGAAGTCCCTTGGAAATAAAAAAGCGGGAAGCAAATCGGAAATAGGACATTTCCACTCGGTGAAGAATTCAAAAAACCCTTAACAGGACGTTAAGGGTTTTTTGTTATCTAAAATATTAGTATTTAGCTGATGGCAATCGCATCACTGATTGCTTCAACCAATTGCTGCGCAATTTCATTTTTAGACGCTTTATCTAAATCGCGTTTTGGTAAATGATATTGCTGTGCAAAAAATACTGTCATGGCATTTTGATCTGAAGCAAAACCAATATCGGCCCGAGAGACATCATTACAAGCAATCATATCCAGTTTTTTAGCCACTAATTTGCCTGTGGCATAACTTTCTACATTTTGCGTTTCAGCAGCAAAACCGACCATAAATGGACGTTTTTCTTGTTCGGCAATGGTTGCAACAATGTCTGGATTTTTAATTAGTGCAACCTGCAATTCATCGCCAGCTTTTTTAATTTTATGCTCGGCCACTTGCGCCACGCGATAATCGGCAACGGCTGCGGTGGCAATAAAAATGTCGCAGCCGTGCTCTAGCGCAGCTAAACTGTGTTCGAGCATTTGCACCGCAGAAGCCACGTTTTGACGCTTCACGCCATTGGGCGTATTTAGGCTGACAGGACCTGCAATTAAAGTTACCTCGGCACCGGCAGCATAACAGGCACTGGCCAAAGCAAAGCCCATTTTACCGGTGCTGTGATTAGAAATATAACGAACAGGGTCAATGGCTTCTCGGGTTGGGCCTGCCGTAATAACCACGCGTTTACCTGCAAGCAAACCAAATTTTTCCGCCAACGCGCGCTGTGCTTGTAAAAAGAACAAACTGACCTGTTCGGCTAAAATTTCAGGTTCAGGCATACGGCCTAACCCAACATCACCACAGGCTTGCTCACCCGATGCCGGCATAATTACATGTACGCCATCGTCAACTAAAATTTTTAAATTACGTTGTGTGGCTTTGGCCGCCCACATTTGTTGATTCATGGCCGGTGCAACCCAAACAGGCGCTTTGCTGGCTAACAATAACGTGCTCAGTAAATCATCAGCCAAACCATGCGCAAATTTGGCTAGGCTGTCGCAGCTTGCAGGAGCCACCAAAATTAAATCGGCCCAACGCGCCAATTCGATATGTCCCATGCCGGCTTCGGCTTCGGGGTCAAGTAAGGCGGTATGCACGGGATTGCCAGATAAAGCCTGAAATGTGAGTGGCGTAACGAACGCTTGTGCGCCTGCCGTCATGACCACGCGTACATTGAAACCATAATCTTTTAAACGGCGTACTAAAATTGCACTTTTATAGGCGGCAATGCCACCTGTAACCGCGACGATAATATTTTTATTTGAACAAACACTTACATCAAAGCTCACAGATGGCTACCTTTGTATTGCAGTGAGGCTCACAATAGCATTAAATAACATAATCCCCAAGCGGGAGAAAATAAAAACAACTTTAGAAAGAATGAATTAGACTATGCAGCAATCTATTAAATTTTGGCCAGAACAAGAACGCCCTCGTGAACGCTTGCTTCAACAAGGCGCAGCCAGTTTATCGGATGCCGAACTATTGGCAATTTTCTTACGTTCGGGGTCACAGCAGCATTCTGCGGTTGAATTAGCACGACTGTTAATTCAACATTTTGGCGGGCTCAATCCAATTTTTGATGCATCCTTGGCCGATATATCGATGTTTCATGGCATTGGTCCAAATAAGTACGCGCAACTGATGGCCGTCAAAGAATTGGGACGGCGTTATATTCAACAGCAATATGCTCAAGTCACCCAGTCCTTTCAACACTCCGAAAATGTGCTTAATTATTTGCGCTTTGAGTTGTTGGGTGAAAAACAAGAAGTGTTCGCGGTGCTCTGTTTAGATACCGAATTACGCAAACTGCATTTTAAAAAACTGTTTTTTGGATCCATCCAGCATTGCAGTGTTTCAATCAACCAAGTCATGCGTTATGCCATTGCTCAACACGCCACCCATATTGTGATTGCGCATAATCATCCTTTTGGCGAAGCCACACCATCCTCCGCCGACTTAACACTGACCGAACAAATCTTCCACGCGTGTCAGTTGCTTGAAATCAAACTGGTCGATCATTGCATTATTGCCCCAACAGGTTCATGCTCTTTGGCTGAATTAGGGCATCTCCCTATTGGTTAATCGTCGATTCCTTGTGGTTCTTGCATATGATTATTCGCGAAAAAAGTAATATTTTTAAACTGCTCTTTGCATGGAAAGGCACGATATTACCCAAAGTTATGCCATCACTTGCGGTACTTACGTTAATTTCAACAGTGATTGCAATCCTGACTTATCATAATTTGGTGCATGTGCCGACCGTTCCTGTCATCGGCTTTACTATTTTCGGGGTGATTCTGTCTATTTTTTTAGGCTTTCGAAACAATGCCTGTTATGACCGTTGGTGGGAAGGTCGCAAACTTTGGGGAACCTTAATTGCAACCGCGCGGCATCTTGACCGAGATTCTCAGATTTTAAGTCCAGCTCGGCGTGAACGCGTTATTCATCATGTGATTGTCTTTGCCAATATGCTGCGCGATCGACTGCGTCATCAAACTGCACATCCTGAGCAATTGATCGCCATGACCCAGCTCGATTCCGCTGCAATTCAGCAACTCAATCAGCATTTAAATGCACCGCAATACACCTTAAGCCAACTGCAAATGGAACTGATGCAAGCACTTAAAAGTGCTGAAATTAGCGATATTTTATATAGCCAATTAAATCAACATATTATTGAAATGGGCAAAGTACAAGCCGGATGCGACCGCATTGCCAGCACGCCATTACCATTTGCATATTCCGTTTTACTGAACCGCACCGTGTATTGCTTTTGCTTTATTTTGCCTTTTAGTTTGGGTTCAATTTTAGGCTTATGGACGCCGGTTTTAATGGGTTTAATCGCTTATTTATTTTTAGGTTTAGACAGTTTAAGTGCAGAATTAGAAGAACCGTTTGGCACGCAAGACAATGACTTGCCGCTCGATTCAATCGTGCGCCTGATTGAGCGAGAATTACTAGATTCTTTAGGAAAATCCACCCCAGCACCCATCCAAGCGGAAGCCTACAAATTGCTGTAATATTGCTTGAATCGACATTGCATATTTAGCAGTAAAATAAGGACAATAAGATGCTAAAAATACTCGGCCGCCCCGATTCCATTAACGTGCGCAAATTGCTTTGGCTGTGCGATGAACTGAACTTAGCATACGCACGTGAAGATTGGGGACGCGGTTTTCGCTCGCCCAAAGACGCCGAATTTGTCAGCATGAATCCCAATTCAACCATTCCCATTTTAATCGATGGCGAGTTTACGCTTTGGCAATCCAATTCAATTATTCGATATTTAGCAAACGCATATCATGGTGAAGCGCTTTATCCAACTCAGCCCAAACAACGCGCAATCATAGACCAATGGATTGATTGGCAAGGCATCGAACTAAATAACAGTTGGTCGTATGCGCTGATGCACATTATTCGACAATCACCTGAGCATCAAGATTTAAACCAAGTCAGCGCCAGTATTGCCTCTTGGAATGAAATGATGCAAATATTAGATCGGCAACTGGCAAAAACACAGGCCTATGTTGCAGGTAACGAGTTTTCTCTTGCCGATATTGCGATGGGACTTTCGGTACAACGCTGGTATTTGACCCCATTTGAAAAGCCTGAGTGCGCTCAGGTCAAACGCTATTACAATTTACTTAGCCAACGTCCTGCCTTTTTACGCTGGGGCAATAATGGACAAAACTAAAAAATCTAAATAAAACGCTCCCAAATGCCCGATTGTTCAGCTTTGGGCTGTGGCGTTTTACCCAGTTTTAGCCATGGCATATGTTCGCCATGAAAATCGCTGCCAATCGAAACGGATAAATCATGCTCGGCAATCATACGATTGACCATTTGCCGTGTCGCCGGTGGATCATTTTCGGGGGCAAGCTCGACTGCATCGCCACCTAACTGTGCAAATAATTCAATTAAATAACGAATATTTGTGGCAGATAAATCGTATCGGGTCGGATGTGCCAATACCGCAAAGCCTTGTGCTTGGTGAATAATCTGAATGGTGTCTTGTAAAGATAAACCATCAAAAGCCACATAAGCCGGTTTGCCTTCTTTTAAAAAACGGTCAAACGCTTGCTGTAAGCGTGTCACCACATTCCGAGCTTGCAGGGCTTGAGCAATATGGCTGCGTGTCACACGGTCTAAATGACCACCGGCCAATGCCAATGCGTCAGGTAAAAAATCATGTTTTAAAATTTTGGCTAACTTTTCACAAATCAGCACGGCGCGCTCGGCACGAATATTTTTTTGTTGCTCTAAGGCCCAAAGTAACGGTTCAGGGTGCTGCATATTCAGTGCAACCACATGCACGCCATAGCTTTTTTTGGTATTGGGTCTGGACCATTGGCTAGAAATTTCGACCCCTAAAATAATTTGCATGTCATGGGCTAAGGCCGCTTGTTGCGCACGCGCAATGCCATCCATAGAATCGTGATCGGTCAGTGCCAATTGATGAATTCCCGCAGCAGCTGCGGCAGACACCAATTGCTCTGGTGACAAATGACCATCAGAAATATTGCTATGTGTATGTAAATCTATGCCCTGCATCTTTATACTATGTCATTCACCAAAACTGGATTCGATACTCTAACATGAAAGCGCTTTTAGACTTTGTGCCGCTGATCATTTTCTTTTATTTATATAAAACCGTTGATCCAAGCAACAACCATCATCCCCTACTCACTTTAATTGGCTCGGCTGGGGGTGTAGATAACAATAATATTTTGGTTGCGACCACAGGCTTAATTATTTCAATGTTAGTGGTTTACGGCGCGTTGTTTGTTTTTCAAAAATTCCGCTTAGACAAACAGCAATGGATTGTGCTTTTTATGACGGTAATTTTTGGTGGTATTACCCTCATGTTAAGTGACGATTTTTATATCCGTTTAAAAGCGGCCTTATTAAACTTAGTCTTTGCGGGTGCCTTTGCGCTGTCGCCTTTTGTCACTAAAGATCGTAGTCCATTAATTAAACGCATGTTTGGCCCGGTTTTAGATTTAACTGAGCAGGGTTGGAAAAAGCTAAATTATGCTTGGGCGGCCATGTTTGTGGTGATGTCAGGCTTACATATCTTTTTTGCCTTCTTATTTGCGCACGGAAAATATTGGGGTGAATTCACAGCATTTGGTGATATGCTCGTGATGTTTTCTTTTATCATTATCCAATTCGTGGTATTGCGTAAACATTTTAAAACAACTGACGAATAATTTAGCGAGAACGGATCATGGCTTTATTTGTGATTACTTGTACCGACAAAGAAGGTACGCTGGCACAGCGCTTAGCAACACGCCCAGAACATTTAGCCCGATTAGAAGCTTTGCATGCTGAAGGACGTGTCATTATTGCAGGGCCAATGCCAAAACAGCCGGGACACATTGAAGCAGGCTTTTATGGTAGCCTTTTAATTGTTGATTTCGACAGCCGTGAAGCGCTCGACCAATGGCTCGCCGATGAACCCTATCTTAAAGCTGGGGTGTATAGCCATGTTGATGTTAAACCATTTATTCAAGTTTTTCCTAAAGGATAAAATCATGCGCGTTGTTGCTTCATGTTTCTTCAGTTTAAGTCTTTTGTGTTTAACGGCACATGCTGAAGAAACCACAACTCCAACACCAACAACCGCCCAACCGCAAGTGCAGGCACAAGCTTCAGCAACACCTAAGCCGGCAGCCAACACCAAACCTGCAACCAATGTTGCACCTGCTAAACCTGTGTCAAATTCAGGGCCAGCTCCGCTTGTAGAAATGACGGCGGCACAAATTGCACAAAAAAAAGCGGATGAAGATTTAAAAATCAAAGCTTTGGTTAAAGACCAAACCAATCGATTACAACAACTTGAAAAAGCCAATTTAGATGCTTTAGCGCAAAACCAAGCATTACAACTGAAAAATGACAATTTGGGCGTGCAAGTCCAGGTGTTACAAAGCGAAAGTACGGCGCAACTATTTATGTACGGCGCAGCAACGCTTGGTGTGGGCGTACTGATTGGCTTTATGCTCGCCGGTTATATTTATACCAAACGACGTAGACAATGGTAAGTGTTGCCATAACCATCTTTCGAGATGGTTATTTTTTTCATCTCGGGCCTGTGTGCCCCTTTTTTAGCCCTAGGACAAGCCTGTGTTTAGCCGCATTGAAACTGCCGAATTAGATTGGCAATGCATTGATGGAATTGAAGTTCCAATTTCCAAACAATTTGGCGATGTATATTTTTCTAAAGACAATGGCTTGCTTGAAACGCGGCACGTTTTTTTAAACGGCAACGACTTAGCCGAACGCTTAAGTGCACTTCAGCCGTTTGAATATTTTTGTGTGGGCGAAACTGGTTTTGGTACAGGCTTAAATATTTTGGCCTTATGGCAACTTTGGCAACAGGTCAGACCCGATAATCACAGCCATTTACATGCCATTAGCGTTGAAAAATATCCATTAAGTCAGGCCGATTTAATTCGCGCCCTACAAGCATGGCCGGAGTTATCTGAATTTTCAACGCAACTGATTGAGCAATATCCGCTGGCGATTCCGGGCTGCCATCGCTTAAACTTTGCCAAACAACGATTTAGCATTGATTTATGGTTGGGCGATGCATCCGATATTTTCCCGATTATCCCCAAAACACATACGGTCAATGCGTGGTTCTTAGATGGCTTTGCCCCGTCATGCAACCCTGAACTGTGGCAACAACAGGTTCTCGACCATATTGTGCGATTGTCAGATGCAGGAACGACCTTTGCTTCATTTAGTGTGGCTGGCGTATTAAAACGGGGTTTAAGTGCGCATGGCATTCAAATTAGCCGTCCACGCGGTTTTAAACATAAACGTGAAATGCTCAAAGCAATTTGGCCCAATCATGATTCAACAGCACAGACTTCTCCCATCCAACAACAAAAAATTGCCATTATTGGCGCTGGTATTGCCGGACTAACCACTGCATGGGCCTTTGCCGAGCGTGGTCATATCGTCACGCTATTTGATGCCAACGGGGTCATTTCTGGCGGATCGGGCAATCCTTTAGCATTGCTAAACCCAAAACTCAGCCCCATTCAGCAAAGCCATGAACATCTTATGACCTCATGCTGGCAATATGCCATGCGCCACTATGCACAATTTAAAGCATTTCGGGCTTTAACTGTCGAACAATTCGACCTCAAGCAAAGTGGTGAATTACAGCAATTGATTGACCAATATCCACGCGAAGTTTTAAGCGCTGCAATCAACGCTGAAGATACAACAATTGCCTCGCAGCCAATGAATGTCGTTTTAAATATCGCAGGTGCAGTCACTCCAAAAATCTTAAGCGAAGAAATTTTAGCACATCCCAACATTCAGTTTATTCAAGCCAAAATTAGCCAGCTTGCTGAACAAGAGCAACAGGTTGCCATTTATGCTGAAGATTCTAAATGTCTGATGCATGCCGACCATGTGGTGGTCTGTGCCGCAAAAGACAGCGCTGCACTGTTTCAGAATTATCCACCATTAAAACCTATTCGTGGACAAGTCAGTTGGATGACAACCAGCACAAAACTGCCGACCCACCGCGCATATAGTTATGGTGGCTATTGCACGCAATTAGATGTATCACAGCTTATTTTGGGTGCCTCTTTTCATCCCAATCGCGAAGATACCGCGGTAACAGAGGATGATCATCAACATAATTTAGACTTACTCCGCGCAATTGCTCCAGAATGCGCAGCAACATTGCCAGAGATTCGCACATGGCAAGGACGTGCTTCTATTCGTGCGCAAACTGCCGATTATTTGCCGCTATTAGGACAATTAGAGTCACATAGCCGTATTTATAGTTTTGCAGGCTTAGGCTCAAAAGGATATTTATTTGCGCCGCTGTGTGGTGAAGTATTGGTCGCGCAAATTTTACAACAGGCTTGCCCAATACCACTCAGCTTATATGAGAAGTTGCAACCGCAACGTTTGATGAAAAAAATAAAGGCCAAAAAGCCTTATTTTTCGAAATGATTTGAACTCAATTGGTTATAGCAATCACGCTGACATATTCTAAATAGAGAATATGTCAGCGCTCAACTTACTCGATTGGTAAACCTGCAACTTTTGCTGCACGCGTCCCGCCCATTAACACGACATATTCACGAGACTGATCGAATTCTTCTAATTTTTCTGCTGCGCGCGGTGCTTTACTGCCGCCCCCACATAAAATATAAATCGGTTGACCCGCGTCCACTTGAGTTAAAAGCGCTTGGCTAATGTCATTAATCGGCTGATTAATTGCGCCTTTGAGATGACCTTCGGCATACGCACTTGGGTCACGGACATCCCAGATTACTGCATTTTCTGGGAACTCAAATGTTGTAATTTCTTGTTTACGGATCATTGTGCACTCCTTTTCTATAAACAACACTTGGCAAATGGTGAAAACCCTCTTAGCATCTCAAATATTTCATCCATTTGCAAAGGTCTATACTATGCCATCGTTCGATATTGTATCTGAATTAGAGTTATTTGAAGTAAATCATGCCGTTCAAAACACGCAAAAAGAGATTGCGACCCGTTTTGACTTTCGCGGTCAAGATGTCACCATTGAGATTAATGAAAAAGCCAAAGAAATTAAGATTAGCACCGAAAGCGATTTCCAATGCGAACAAGTTTATAGCATGTTAGAAAATCATTTTTATAAACGTAAGATTGATGTACAAGCCTTAGACCCACAAAAAGCAACTGCTTCAGGCAAAAATGTGGTGCAAGTGGTCAAACTCAAAGATGGGCTTGATTCGGACACTGCGAAAAAAATTAACAAAGCTATTAAAGAAAGTGGCATTAAAGCGCAGTCGTCTATTCAAGGCGATAAAATCCGCGTCACCGATAAAAAGCGTGATACCTTGCAACAAATTATGAATTTTTTACGTGAACAACAATTTGGTGTTCCATTACAATTTAACAACTTTAAAGACTAAATCTGCCCCGATTAAATCTTTAAATCAAGCCACCCGCATAGCTGTGTTGGTGGCTTGATCTGTTTAAACCCAATAATCATCAATCCCGTGACAAAATCAAAGACTGACTTTGTGAAAAACACAAAAATTTAGTGACCCAGTTTTTGCTTCAATTCTTCAGAAATCATCCGTTTATTGCCCTGTGCATCCACAGCAACAAAGGTAAATACGCCTTCTGTGACCCGTTTTGGCGCACGAGAATCATCGTGACTATCCCAAACCTCAATTTGCATTTGAATTGACGTATTACCAACTTTCAAAATTTTGGTGTAGCAACTAATCACATCACCCACTTTTACTGGCACTAAAAAGGTCATTTGATTAATTGAGATGGTGGCGCAGCGGCCTTTACTAAAACGCTCGGCATGAATTGCACCGGCCAAATCCATTTGTGAGACAATCCAACCACCAAACACGTCGCCGCTCCAATTGGTATCGGCAGGCATCGCTATGGTTTGCAGCGACAAAGTCCCTTCTGGGGAAATATAATTATCCACGGTATTAACTCCAAAATTAAGCGTCAAGATGCTGATCTAACCATTGCTGTAATTCAGCAGAGCGAAGAGCGCCACTAATTCTAGCAATTTCATTGGTTTTATTCATTAAAACCAAGGTTGGAATGCTGCGAACATGAAAAGCTTGGCTTAATTGAGGCGACGTTTCAGTATTAATTTTGGCAAAAATCACCTGAGGATTTTGCGCGGCCACTTGGGCAAAATGCGGTGCCATCATTTTGCATGGTCCGCACCAATCGGCCCATAAATCAATAAAAATCGGCAAATCGCTATTACGAATAAAATGACTAAAATTTTGTTCATTTAATTCAATCGGTTCGGCAGGTAACAAGGCCGCATGGCACTGTCCACACTGTGGCGAGGCCGCTAATTTTTCTTCTGGCACGCGATTTTTGGCACTGCAAGATGGGCAAACGACAATCATTGTTTTCTCAGTTTAATCCGCAATTTTGAATATCTTCTAGTGTATGCGTAAATTTAAAGGCACTCATAGACATTTTACTTTTGCATGCGATATTTTTTTGCATCACAACGAGATAAGCAAAATCAGTTGTATCCTCAAGATAAAATAAATAAGCTCATGCTATGATATCGGCATCTACGCCCATTCTATTTATGGAGAAAAAAATGAGTGAACAAGTCGGCTTCGCAGGACAAATTTATCCTGAACAACTCAGCCAAGTGGTCGAAAAAGGTTTTAAATCGGTCATTAATAATCGACCAGACCAAGAAGGCGGCGCAGAGCAACCAACCAGTGCACAAATTGAAGAAGCAGCACGTCAGGCAGGTTTAGATTACGTGCATCAACCAGTGATTGGCGGTCAAATTACTGAACTCGATGTTCGCACTTTTGCCAATCATTTTAATGAATTACCTAAACCAATTTTAATGTTTTGCCGTACAGGAAATCGTTCCAACAACTTGTACCAACTGGCCAAACAAATGGATTTATTAGACGATGAATAATCCACAAAGATTCTACGCACATGTAGAATCTTTGTCTTTACAGATTGACTGCACTCGCGCGCTACGCAATTGAAATGAGATCTGTTATGTTCATTTTTTTAGATTGAATTGATTTTTATGCGCACAATTTTATTTCTTTGCAGCTTATGTAGCGCGCTATTTCTGTTATCTGCGTGTAGCAGTTTATCGGTTAAGCCAACCGCCAGTGTAATTGTTGGCGGTATTTAAACCCTCCGAAATGTTAAAATTTGAAAATTTAGCTATTTTTTAACCAATTATTGGTTATAGTCAATTGATCCCTCCAAACGAATAATTCGCATGGTTTACGATCTGATTATTGTAGGTGCAGGCACAGCCGGTATCAGTGCATATAAAACAGCGGTTAAGAAAACACAAAATATTTTAATTGTGAATGATGGTCCGTGGGATACCACCTGTGCCCGTGTTGGCTGCATGCCAAGTAAAGTGCTCATTTCAAGCGCCAATCGTTTGTTTGAGGCGCAAAATCTACAACAGGTTGGCATGACTGCAACGCTTAGCGCAGATACAACGCAGGTTATGCAACATGTGCAACAACTGCGTCAGCGTTTTACCGATGCAACCTTAAAAGAGGTTGCCCAATGGCCTGATGAACATAAACTAAGTGGACGGGCCAGTTTTGTAAATGCCAACACCATTGAGGTGAATGGACAACGCTATCAAGCCAAGCGCTTCATTTTAGCGGTCGGCTCTCGTCCCAATATCAATACAGAATGGCAAAGCCAAATTGCTGATAAACAACTCACCTCTGACCAAATCTTTGAATTAGAGCAGTTACCTGAATCGATTGCGGTAATTGGCAGTGGCGTCATTGCCATCGAGCTTGCGCAAGCCTTACATCGTCTAGGCGTCCATACGACAATTTTTGCACGTAGCCAAAAAGTAGGAAGTTTAACCAGCCCCGAGTTACAGCATCTGGCCAAACAGCAATTACAAACTGAACTGAATATTTTATTTGAAGTGCTGCCCGAACAGGTGTCCTTACAGCAAAACCAAGTCAAAATTGACTACCGCCAAAATGCTGAGTTACATAGTATTGAAGTCGATTATATCTTGAATGCAACTGGCCGAAGCTCATTATTATCTAGCTTAAAATTAGAACAGATTGATCCAAGTTTTAGCGAGTTAAAAACTTTACCTGTCAACCCAGACACCAAACAACTGGCCAACTACCCTATTTTTATTGCGGGTGATGCATTTAGTCATCATCCGATTCAGCATGAAGCAGCCAACGATGGCCGCATCGCTGTGCATAACGCATTAAATTATCCACAGATTCAGCCCATCCAACCCCGCCCTGCGCTCGCAATTGTCTTTTCATCACCAGAAATGGCGATTGTCGGCGTAAGTTATCAAAGCCTCATTCAACAAAAAATTGATTTTGTGGTGGGTGCACAATCTTTTGAACGCCAAGGTCGAGCCACCGTATTGGGCAAAAATACAGGTGCAGTTGAAATTTATGTCGATCAGCACTCGCGGAAAATTTTAGGGGCAGAGCTGTTTGTTGAAGCGGCAGAACATTTCGCGCATTTATTAAATTGGATGATTGGCGAGCAATGCACCGTTGATGATCTGCTCCAGAAACCGTTTTATCATCCAACCTTAGAAGAAGGTTTAAGAAGTGCATTTAAAAAGGCAAAATCAAAGCTAGATCAAACAATTACTCCAAATAAGGTATAAATTTTATTGCAGATAAACTGGAATGTTTTTTGTATTTTCACTTATATTAATCATCTTAACTTTCATTTCCTTGTGAAGAATGTGCTATGCGTTTATTAAAACTCTCTTTATTACTCGGCGCTGTAGGCTTAACTGCAGGTTTAGTGGGTTGTGCAACCACAACAACGCTACAAAAATCAACCGCACCCAAACTAAACCAAGACGTTTTAACAGATGCAACGCCTCGCCTCGCGATTATTGCAGCATTCGGACAAGAAGCCGATTTACTGATTCAATCGACTCAAGACAAACACGAATATATGATTAATGGTCGTAAATTCGTGACAGGCCAGCTTGAAAATACCCCTGTGGTCATTACCCTAAGTGGTATTAGTATGACCAATGCCGCCATGACCACACAAATGATTGCGGATCATTTTAAATTAAAAGGTATTGTTTTTAGTGGCATCGCAGGCAGCTTAAATCCAAACTACCACGTTGGGGATGTAGTAATTGCCAAAAACTGGATTGCACCTAACGAAGTTTATTTTAATAATAACAGCACCTTACCCAATGCATGTGGTAAAGCTGGCGACATTTCTTGCTTAGGCATTAAATTGGCTGACAATGTTCCTGCATGGAAAAATCAATTTTTACGCGAAACCAATGTTATGAATGCAACAAACTATAAAAATGTTGCATTAACCAGTCGTTTTGGCGATACCGATGTGCCTATGGCTTATGGTGAAATGCGTGTTGATTTCCCTGTAGATAGCAAAATGTTGAATATCGTCAATAAAGTACAAGCAGACACCCAGACTCAACTTGAAGCAATTTGCGCTGGCGCGAACTGTTACAATCCAAAAATTGTGATTGGCAACCGTGGCGTTTCTGGTGGCGCGTTCTTAGCCAATGCCGAATATCGTGATTATTTAAATAAAAATTTAAAAGGCGATTGTGTGGATATGGAAACCGCAGCAGTGGCGCAAGTTGCCTATTCAAACAATATTCCATTTATTGCATTCCGCAGTTTATCTGACCTTGCCGGTGCAGACCACGACCCGAATGTAGCTGCGTTCTTTGGTTCAGGCATTGCACAGCGTAATGCCGCAAAGTTAACCATGGCATTTATTAAAGAGTGGAATGCAGAGCAATAAATAAACCTGAGGTCTTCGCAGTCTGAACAGTGTCGCGAAGGCCTCTTTTTTGGGATTAATTCTGGCAAATATAAGCCAGATTTTTAAGCATGTTATGTCTTTAAACTCAAATATTGGCCAATGATTGTTGTTTTTTACAGGCAACAAAAAAGGCTCAATTCCTTAAGAATTAAGCCTTTATGTAGTATCCAACTGTGCCTTTTTTTGCATAGTTGGTGCGGAAGGGGGGACTTAAATAAATCACATAAATACATGTTTTAATTAATTTTATTAAAGTGTTTATTTTTATTAACCTCCCATTTAACCTCCTAATATATGTTGACTAAATTAGATCGGTGCTTTCTTTGCATGAAAGTATGGCAGCAAGGCTGTGGCTGCTTCAATCCTTGTACAGAGGTCAAAACGTGGATCTGTCATTATTTCTATCAACAAGTCTTTCGGGTTGTCAGCAGTCAGAATAATTTGCTCAATATCCTGAATCATTATTTTTTCTTTTTTAATTGGTTGGCCATTAACATCACAGTTATTTCCATTCGCCTGGTAACCTCTACTATTCAAATTATGCAAAACCTGTCGATCTGATAATAAATGATGTGCAGATTGTCTTGGGAATTTGTAGCCAGCAGATTTAGCAGCATCATTTGGCTTTAATCCATCCAGTAAACCATTTATGAATAGCCTTTTTTTCTTCGTTAATTTCTGCATTATGGCTGCCTTCAAAACGTAGTATTCAAAGAAAAGGGAAATTTTTTTATAAATGGGATAGGGTGCGGTGTCCGGCAGTGATTTGGTTTAAAAATTTGGATACCCCCCCGATCATCAACCAGTTTTGTCGAGGAGGGAGCTTGGTGAAAATACTCATAATGTGATTTGCATACATCACCAATAATCCTAAAGTGTTTTCCACACACCATAAGCAGCCTTAACTTTTAGATCCTTTCGATTAGCTTTCAAGTAATCATCAAAATCATTTTTGTAAATATGATATTGCATTGCTATCTTAATCAGGTTCAATGCCTGCGGTCGCTGCTCATACTTAACCAGCAGCAGCGCAACGGCGTTTAACTCCATACATTGAATAGAGGATATAAAATCCGTTTCCATTGCTGTCATAGCTCTATGGTTATACTTGAATACCTCAACTACACCATGCTGGCGACTAGTCTTGTGAGGTCGTATGGTTGTCATCATGCGAGTAAATAAAGGCAAGCTCATAGCTCACCTCTCAAGTCTTTAATAAACAACTTCATCGCCTCATACTTCTCACGACCATCTAGCAAACGCTTCTGATTTAAGTACGTGGCTTGCTGTTGATATGGTGCGTATGCCAGTCGGGATAGTGCTTGTTTCTCACTCAATGTTAATGAGCTGTGATAATCCGATGGTTCTAAGTCGGGTAGCTTCACACCACCGCTATTGAGTTTCACCGTCACATGCTCTGTTGCTTTTTTAGGTGCGTGGCTTGCTGCCTGTGATTTAATTGAGGTAATCGAGCAATCGGCATTCGCTGGAACAGTTACGGCGGATACTTCATATATCTCAATGCTGGTGTACTCAATACCTCCAGCACGATTAACATCATAGTCCAATGCTCGAAAGCCTATTGATAAGCCCCGAACAAGTCCGCTTTTAATCTCATTCCAAGCTGAATCAATACGATCCTTTAGCGTACCTTCTTCATCAATCTTGGCAATCTGTGCCGTAAGTTCTAGGCCATTACCTTTTTTAACCATGCTTGTAATTGTGCCGATAGGTTGGCTGTGGTCATGTTGTTTCAGTAATGGCATTGGTAGCTTGAACATGGCCCCATCAATGTTGATTGTGTCATTTACTCGGTCAGGACTAACAGTGGTTGCAATTCCTTTAATAATTCGCTGGTCATTATTAATGGATTTAACTTCGAGTGTAGAGAATAATTTATCCATAAATTACCCCTTAACCAAAGTAGCTTTATAACCGGTCATAAACTCATAACCTGTATAGCCCACAATTTTTATTGCTTTTTTATTCTCTTGGAATAAATAGACTGGCTGTCCTGTCATATCAACAACAAAGCTCTCCGCAGCCTGTTGAATAACAATACTAGGGTCTTGAGCCAGTACCAATTTCGATAAATCAAAAATTAGCTTTTCACCTTCTAAAATAGATTTATTGGTAATCGCCGGAATATCAAAATATACGCCACCATTTACGCCTAGCTTGTCGCTATTAATCGACTTGGCTAATTGCATAGCATCGGCTGGATTCATTGCAATTACAGCATTTTTAATCTCTTTAATTCCCTGTAATGCTGTGTCTAGGTTTGCAACTTCTACAGCATCAGTTTTCAAAGTATTAATGAGGTCGGTATTCTCTCCAGCAGCGTAACTGTTTGCTAAGGCTTGGTTAATCATCGGTTCGATTTTGTCGAATAGGTCAGAATTAAAATAACGGTCTGGAAAGATTGCAAAGCCACCTATTTTTTTACTTTCTAGCTTAAAGCCTATCTTTGAGCTTTCATTTAAAACGGCTGTTGGTTCACTTTGTAAAACTACTTGGCAATCCATCAAGTCAAAACTTGAAAGCATCGTATCTAATGGCAACTCAATATGTTTATTTAATGCTTTTAGCTGACCAACTAGGCTGATTGATTCAATAAGATTGATAAATTGCTGACTGGCGGTAATGTTGTTCCAGTCTTGTTGTGAAGGATTTGAGAATGATTTGTTTGCGAGTAGCTTTGTAACCGCAGATTGTTCGCCGAATGTTTTTTTAGCAATGTTCACCGCTTGGGTTGATTCATTACTATTGATCTGACAGTACAGTGATTTAACAAGGGTTGTTTCATTTAAACGCATTTTGTAACTCAACTATGAAATGTTAAGTACAATATACGGCTTTAATTTATAATTATATTATTGATAAATAACGGATTATAACGCCTTGTATCTGTCTTTTTTTTCTAAATATTCAGCCAAATCATACATGGTGTATCTGTAGGTATTTCCAATTAGCACACAATTTGGTGTTAATCGACCCTGTTTCCGTGCTACTCGGAAATAAGCTGGTGACTTACCCAGTAATCGAATAGCTTGTTGTTCGCATATCGTGCCGTTTTCAGTTGGTTTAATCCCTAAATCAATTGCTTTTAAATACAATTTATCGAGGTATTTTTGTCGATCTTCTGACTTTTCTGACATCAGATATTTACTTCTGTTTACCGCTTCTTTTATCGTGGCCCAATTGATGCCACACTCCTGTAAAACCTGTTCAAAAACTTCCGTAGTTACTAACATTATCAAAACCCTAAATCGTTATATCTCGTTAATAATTATAACATATTTATTAATTTAGTATGTAATATAAACAATATAGTTTTACAACAATGTGGGGATTTTAGGACAACGACTTTGAGTTAATTCTCAATGCTTAAAATCTCATTTTGCCACCGTCATGGGTGGCTTTTTTTATACTTAAATTTGCTTAAATGACATTTAACGATTACTATTTAACAACTATTCCAAGTCCTGTATTTCGGGCAATTAAGCATCTACATTTATTTTATAAGTAAGGTAAATGTTAAAAAAGCCATGTATTAGATTACGTGGCTTTTTTTATTGCTTAAATCATTATTCACAATGTTTTCCTCAAAAGAGAGGAATACAACGAAATATTCCGTTCAATGGTCGGATTTAGAATCCAGTCAATATATTGTTCATCCACCAATGGCGGTTGTACTTCCCCAAAGTTGGGGATGGTCACTAAGAAAGTGTAGTACGCTCCCATATTTTTGGGAACGTGACCAGTAGCTAAATATTTAGCACCATCTTTTACGACTTACTCGCAAAACTTACCGATGATAAATTTCCATAATCTGTGGGTATTGGTAAAAATTCTGATACCCAGTAAGCAAGTTGAATGCCTGCTCAATTTTGAGTAGGGATGTCCAGTTTTGGGCATGCCCTCAATTTGAGGGAGTTGTCTACCATGTCCGCTATTGGCGGTTAACTCAACATCATTAAGTTTTTTATCTGTTGCGATAATTCTAGGTTTTGCTTCATCAAAATAATTATTCACAGCCTCAAATGCTGTATTAATTTTATGATGGAAAACTGATACATAATTTAGTTGCGATAACCGAATAAATAGATTTAAATTATCAGTAGCAATAAAACATGGCGTGTTTAGATTGCTTATATTTGAAACAGGAATCCCAGTACCAACTTTAATTGGCTGGGATTTCTTTTTGCTATTTAATAACTGGTAGCCTGTAATCTCTTTATTTTCCACATTGTATAAAGGGATTGCTAAATAGCCTGAAATATCACTATCGTTATAAATTGTTTCATCAGATACGGTTCTAATTTTCCCCTTTTGCTGATTCTGAACCAAAACATTTAAATCAAAGTCTTGGATTGAGTAACTCTCGACTAACTTTTGTGTGTAGCTATGAACGTGTTTAAAAATCACATTCTTGGGTTTTGGGTCTACTGCTTCCAATAAGTCGCCTGTAGTATCCCATGAAGGTTTTACATTCATGCTTCACCCCCATTTTTTAAGCCTTTTTCTTGTTCCCACAATGCTTCGTATTTAGCCGATTCTTGCTTGTGGTAATGCTTACGATTGTCCGCAACGTACTCGTACATCTGCATGACTTTCTCTAAAACTTCAAAATGATATGGGGCATTGACGTTATAGGCAGTCATATCTTTTTTTAATTGGCGTAAACGGACGGATAAATCTTCAATAGCAATGCTCATCCAGTCCATATCTGCATGGGCTATATCAGCCATGTCGAGCATATCGCCAGCATCGTAACTTTTTGGGATTGATTTATTTTGAATAGGCATGATTAATGCGCTCCTATATTCTTAATTGGAGCTTCACACATCACTGTCAATTGATTGGTGCGAAGCTGGAAAGGGTTGACAGACTGGTGACATAGGAAACCAGCACATCCGAAGATGTCCCTCTCCAGCCCCACATAAATATGCGAGTGCATAGAGATTTTACGCAATAAAAAAGCCCGAAGCGGACTAATTGCGCCTATGTTGTCTTTATAGCCTGTCAAAGCTAACTTTGTGATTTTGCACAAAGCAAGGTAACTATAACTACACTTTTTGTGTAGTGCAATAGGGATATTTGACTTTCTCATGCTTCAAACTCCCCAGCTAAGAAGTAACGCTTGTGTCGTCCTTTGTTTAAAACATTAGATTCCCAAACATCAGCGATATTATGACCGGCTTGGCGTAGTCGGCTTATCGTTCCTGAAAGTGAATGACAGTGATACAAGTTACCTGCTTCAATAACGGTTATGCTATCGCCATTTTTAAGGTGATTAAGTATTTGGATTTCGTGGGTCATGGTTAGGCCTCCAATACTGCATTGGCTTTATTTTCTAACCATGCATCAACATCGGATTTACGCCATACAGTGACATTACTGGATAATTTAATTGGCGCTGGAAATTTTCCAGTTCTAGCCCACTCCCACAAGGTTTTTTGTGAAATTGGTAAAATACCCTCAATAGCTTCTTTAGCTCTTAGGATTCGCTTTTCACCTTTATTTTTTCCGCTTTTATAAACGTGGACTTTCTCACCAGTGGCGGAAGTTGATGCGATTTGATTCGCACGTAAATATTGCTGTTTTGTTTGCATACTACACCTGTGCATGTTGGTCTGCGTTATTGCATAGGTGTATTTTGATTTTTATTAAAAAACATTGGGTTATTGTGCTAGCACATTGGTTGTTATGCTAGCATTTTGGTAATTCTGCTAGCAGATTACTCACTTTTATTAGCATTCTTAAGATAGTCTTTTATCCACTGTTTGACAGTCGATTCCTTTAATAACTCATCTTCATTTATAATATTTTTATTGTGTTCCCAACAGAATCGCAAAGCGAAATTATTTCTGGTTTGCCCTTTTGGACGATTAACATACGTTTCTATTGCTTTTAATCTAATTGGTTCATCTGCTTGTTTTTTAATTTGATGCTGTCTTTTTGCATTACTTGATTTTTTATCACTATCCAAAATACTAAAAACCTTCTCAGACTGGAGTGAAATTAGAATTCCTGTATCTCTGCTAGCAGCATGTAAATGCTTCATGCAACCTAACCAATCTTCCTCATCCAAAGCATAATGAGCGAACATTAAGTCTGTAACAATATGAAGGTAACAAAGCTCGATCTGATTATTCTTTTTATTGAAGGTTTGCTTTAACAAAATTTTCTTCATTTTTTTTATATCAACGGTTCTATCCGCCATATCCTCCAAAATTCTTTGCTTCCAAAAAAAAGCTAAAAAACCTCCGGAACATTCATCTTCTTCACATCCTGAATTTTTATAAAATTCCTCAATTCTTCCTGAAATATCGAACAGTCTATTGTCAACAACCATCTTTAGCGCATTAATTGATAAATCTGAATTAACCATTTTTAGCCTGCTCACTTGAATTAATTTTATCTGCCAATTCTGTTGCTGTTGGATTGTAATAACGCATAAGCATTGATAAATCCCTATGCCCTGTTACCTTAGCTAAATCATGTACAGCTAATTTTTGAGCTAATCGAGTAGCAGCTTCGTGCCGTGTATCGTGAAAGCGTAAATCCTGAATTTTTAGCTCCCTCATTCGCTTGGTGAAGCCAGTAGACAAGGCATCCGATTTAATTGTCATTACTTGAATATCATCAATACCCCTCATAAGCTCCAGTAACTCTATAGCTCGCAACGATAGTGGCACTCGTCTTGCCGTTCCATTTTTTGTGTCAGGCAATAAAACATGGTCACTAAAAATATTCTTCCACAACAAACCTGTAATCTCACTTGCTCGCATTGCTGTTTCAATTGCAAACATAAGGGCCCATGCGGTTTGCTGTCTTTTGTTTATCGGTGTGTATGTGCAATCATAAGAATAAGATTCCAAAATTAGTTTTATTTCACCATCTGTAATACGTCTTTCACGGTGCGGATTATCTTTAGGTTTGTCCACATCAGTTAATGGGCTTGTTTTAATAATTCTAAGCTCACGTATGGCATATCTGAACACACCACCTAACAATTGCATCTCTCGATTAACCGATGAGCCTTGTACGTGCTTTAAACGCTCATTACGAAAGTAAATCATATCCGACTGGTCTAATGTATCGACTGGCTTAATCATCAATCTAGGAAAATCAGCAATAATTTTCTTTAATCGGATTTCTTCCCATCTTGCACCTTTATGTGTTGGCGTAACCTCTCGAATGTAGAGGTTAAGAAGTTCATTAAATGACATGCTCGAAAGTATTTTTAATTTTTCATCTTGCTTCTTTTGGCTCGGATTGATGCCATTGGAAAGCATCAATTTAATTTCATCTCGTTTTAATCGTGCTTCTTTAATGGATATGGTCGGATAACTACCCACTGTAGCAGTGCCCTTCTTGCCATTCAGAGTAAATAAGACTTTCCACACTTTTTTGCCGGTTGTGGGCGTAAAAATATAAAGCATGTCACCATCAGAGTGTTTTTGTAGTTTTCCAGTCGGCTTGATAGCATCAATCTGTTGTTTTGTAAGCACAATAGCCTCCAGTAATGACTTCATCGGAGGTTAAAAAGATACTTTCACAGAGGTTAAAAAAATTTAACCTCCCATTTAACCTCCCGATATGTTGTATTTCTAGGTTATTGCATGTTGTTCTTATAGGCAACAAAAAAGGCTCAATTCCTTTAGAATTAAGCCTTTATGTATTCTCCAACTGTGCATGTTTTTGCATAGTTGGTGCGGAAGGGGGGACTTGAACCCCCACGCCCGAAAGCACTACCACCTCAAGGTAGCGTGTCTACCAATTCCACCACCACCGCATTTCCACGCATTTTATGCGCTTCACTGTAAAAAGAAAAGGTTTAAATTAAATTAATTTGCGCTTTTCGGTGTAGTTGATGAAGTTTCAGTCGAATTCACCGGTGCTGAAGTTGCAGTTTTAGTCTGCGCTTGAGTTGTTGCAGGTGTAGCTGCACCTAAACTATACGCATCTGCAGTTTGTTGCTTGGCAAACACTGCAAGTGTCATGCTGGTTACAAAAAACAATGCCGTTAAAATTGCAGTCATACGGGTTAAAAAGTTTGCTGAACCTGATGCACCAAAAACAGTTGCAGCACCACCGCCGCCAAAAGATGCACCGGCTTCAGCACCTTTGCCTTGCTGAACTAAAATTAATAAAATCATTAATACAGCAAGAATAATATGAACAACCAGCACAAAAGTATGCATGCTGAAAACTCCTTAAAACTTTATTGCGCAAAAGCATCGGCAATTTGATAAAACGAGTGTGCATTTAATGATGCACCACCCACTAATGCGCCATTAATATCGGCACATGCGGCAAGCTCTTTTGCATTTTCAGGTTTGACACTACCACCATATAAAATTGCAATGTTTGCACCATGGGCTGTTAATTGTAACAAGCCTGCACGTATTTTTTCATGCATTGATTGTGCATCTTGAGCAGAGGCGGTTTTGCCCGTGCCAATCGCCCAAATCGGTTCATATGCAATAATCATCTGGGTTTGCCATTGATGGTCTTCAACCACTGCAGCGATATCGCAAATTTGCTGCAACACAACCGCATCAGCGATGCCTTGCTCGCGTTGTTCCAAGCTTTCACCCACGCAATAAATCACGGTTAAGCCCGCTTTTAAAGCCAAACGAAGTTTATCAGCTAACACTGGTGCGTGGTCGCCCAACAATTCACGGCGCTCGGAATGACCGATGAGCACATATTGAATACCGTAATCTGTCAATAAATCGGCACTGATCTCGCCCGTATACGCGCCCGTTGCTGCAAAGCGCGAAACATCCTGCGCGACAATATTTACAGGAGATGCGCTATCTTGTAATTGACTATTAATCTCTGATAATGCGATGAAAATAGGTGCAATAGCCAAACGACATTTGGTTTCTTTAATGGATGTTTGCTGTAAAATTTTTTTAAATTCTTGAGTCCATTGCTCGGAAGCTGCCCGTGTTGGGTTCATTTTCCAATTACCAATCACCCAAGGCACAATTGTCGAACCCGACATACAATAAACCTTTGTGTTGAAATGGGCTTATTTTACACAGTTTTTTAAGCTTTGAATTTTTTTTTACTTTTATACAAAAGACTTTACCAATTTATTTCCTATTTTTATCAAAAATAAAGAAAATTCTTCTTTCTCGTTAAAACAAGCACGTTTTTTTCATTTTTCTGATGTTTTTTTTACATACAAACGTATAATTCACGACATACCAAATAAGTCACACTGCTCAATCAAGCGAAATTTATGATGACGAATCTACCTACAATACGCTTAACAGGTTTTACTCGGCGTTTAGTCGAGCAAGGGGAAATATCAGAAGATTCAATGAGACAAGCTTTAGACAGTATAGAAAAGTCTAAACAAGATCTTGTTGAATACCTCATTGAGTACAATAGAATCTCACCCTTAGCCATTGCTTCAGCAATTGCGAATGAATTTGGCTATCCATTATTTGACCTTTCGATTTACAACAAAGATCTTTTACCGCAAGGCATTGTGGATGAAAAGCATATCGTCAAGCATCGAATTGTGCCACTGCATCAACGTGGGCAAACCTTATATCTGGCAACAAGTAATCCAACCAATTTAGAAGCCATTGATGCGATTCGTTTTAATAGCCAACTCAATCCTGAAATGGTTATTGTTGAACATCATAAACTTGAAAAATTCATTGCAGATCATTTTACCAAAGAAGAACAATTTAACTTTGGTGATGAAGATTTAGACATTAATGTTGAGCAAGATGCAACAGAAGAAACTCCAGATGAAAATACGTCTGAAGATGAAGCGCCTATTGTTAAATATGTCAATAAATTACTGGTAGATGCCATTCGCATGGGTGCATCAGATTTACATTTTGAACCCTACGAAAAGCTCTATCGGGTACGTTACCGTGTCGATGGTGTGTTAAGACAAATTGTGAATCCCCCCTTACAATTAGCGAACCGCCTCACTGCGCGTATTAAAGTCATGTCACAAATGGACATTTCAGAAAAACGCCTTCCACAAGACGGACGAATTAAGCTCAAAATTTCAAAAACCAAAGCGATTGATTTTCGTGTTAACTCGCTACCGACGTTATTTGGCGAAAAAATCGTTTTACGTATTCTCGATCCCTCAAGTGCGATGCTCGGTATTGATGCCTTAGGGTATGAAGAAGATCAAAAAGCACTCTTTCTTGAGGCACTTAATCGACCACAAGGCATGGTGCTGATTACCGGACCAACGGGCTCTGGTAAAACCGTTTCGCTATATACGGGCTTAAATATTCTAAATACTGAAGATGCCAATATCTCAACGGCTGAAGATCCCGTAGAGATTAACTTAGAAGGGATTAATCAGGTCAATGTGAATCCCAAAGTTGGGCTGAGCTTTGCTACTGCCCTGCGCTCTTTTTTACGTCAAGATCCAGATATTATTATGGTCGGGGAGATTCGAGACTTAGAAACGGCAGAAATTGCAATTAAAGCCGCTCAAACTGGCCATATGGTACTTTCGACACTCCATACCAACAGTGCACCTGAAACATTAACCCGTTTACGCAATATGGGTGTGCCCTCGTTCAATCTGGCAACATCGGTGAACTTAGTGATTGCGCAGCGTCTCGCCCGTCGCTTATGTGCACATTGTAAAAAACCTGCCGATATTCCAACGGCTAGTTTGATAGAAATGGGATTTACACAACAAGATCTGGCGAATCCAGATTTTAAAATTTATCAACCCGTTGGATGTGCAGAATGTAGAGAGGGATATAAAGGCCGTGTGGGTGTCTATGAAGTGATGAAAATTACCCCTGAAATTTCTAAACTCATTATGGAAGATGGCAATGCAATTGAAATTGCAGAAACATCGGCAAAACAAGGTTTTGCAAATTTAAGACGTTCGGGGTTAAAAAAAGTAATGCAGGGTCTTACCTCATTACAGGAAATTAATAGAGTCACAAGTGATTAAATTGATTGGGGAAAACATACAAATCTTATTTAAGATTATATGTTATTAGCAGATATCCAAAGAATGTGAATATAAAAAGGATAGACCGATGGCAGTGAAAAAAGCAGAGCTGATGCCAACATTTACTTATACTGGGGTAGACCGTAAAGGTCTAAAGGTAAAAGGCGATTTGCCTGCACGCAATATGGCCTTAGCCAAAGTAACCTTAAGAAAACAAGGGATTACGGTCAAGGCCATTCGTGAAAAGCGTAAAAACCTTCTTGAAGGAATTTTAAAAAAGAAAGTTGGAACGCAGGACATTACCATTTTCACACGGCAGCTTGCGACCATGATGAAAGCAGGTGTGCCCTTGGTACAAAGTTTTGAAATTGTCGCCGAAGGTTTAGACAACCCTGCAATGCGTGAAGTGGTTTTAGGCATTAAGGGCGAAGTTGAAGGCGGAAATACCTTTACTGGTGCTTTACGCAAATATCCACAATACTTTGACCGCCTGTTTTGTTCACTGGTCGAATCTGGCGAACAATCTGGTTCTTTAGAAACCATGCTGGATCGAGTGGCGATCTATAAAGAAAAAAGCGAAGTATTGAAACAGAAAATCAAAAAAGCCATGAAATATCCAATCACCGTTGTGGTGGTGGCTATTATCGTCACAATTATCCTCATGGTTAAAGTTGTGCCTGTTTTCCAAGACCTGTTTAGCTCGTTTGGTGCAGAACTTCCAGCATTCACGCAAATGGTCGTCAACATGTCCAATTGGATGCAAAGCTATTGGTACATGCTCATTATTGGCTCGGTTATTGCCATTTTTTCGTTTATTGAAGCAAAAAAACGCAGTGTTAAATTTCGAGATTTCTTAGACAAGCTGGTGTTAAAACTGCCTATTTTTGGTGATCTGGTCTATAAAGCAATTATTGCACGCTATAGTCGCACCCTTGCTACAACCTTTGCCGCAGGTGTTCCGCTCATTGATGCACTTGAATCAACTGCAGGTGCAACCAACAATATTATCTATGAAAATGCAGTCATGAAAATTCGTAGTGATGTCGCTACAGGGCAACAACTGCAATTTGCCATGCGTGCAACCGAACGCTTCCCGTCTATGGCCATCCAAATGGTTGCTATTGGTGAAGAATCTGGTGCGCTCGACACCATGCTAGATAAAGTCGCCACATATTATGAAAGTGAAGTCGATAATGCTGTAGATGGTTTAACGGCAATGATGGAACCACTGATTATGGCGGTGCTTGGTGTGCTTGTGGGTGGCCTAGTGATTGCGATGTATCTCCCAATTTTCCAAATGGGCTCTGTGGTGTAATGTCTGATTTTATTTTATTTTTACATACCACGCCAATCGCACTTTATACGCTCATTGCGCTGCTTGGGCTCTGCGTCGGTAGTTTTTTAAATGTGGTAATCTACCGTACGCCAAAAATGATGCAGCAAGAATGGCAACAAGAATGTCAGCTCTTATTGCATCCTGAACAGGCGTTAATTGATCAAGACAAACTAAGCTTGAGCCATCCAGCATCGGCGTGTCCAAACTGTCAGCATCCAATTCGTTGGTATCAAAACATTCCTATTGTGAGTTGGTTATTGCTTAAAGGACAATGTGCCGCATGTAAACACCCGATTAGTATCCGTTATCCACTCATCGAACTGCTCAGCTGTATTTGTTCCATTATTGTGGTCTATCACTTTGGAAGCACATGGCAAATGCTTGCAGGGCTGATTTTTACATGGGTGTTAATTGCTTTAACGTTTATAGATTTTGATACCCAATTGTTGCCCGACCGCTTCACCTTTAGCTTATTGGGCTTAGGATTGGCGGTAAATAGCGTTTATCTTTTCACGACACCAATCCTTTCAATTTGGGGCAGTTTAATTGGATTTTTATGCCTTTGGTTGGTTTATATTGCCTTTAAATTGATTACGGGTAAAGAAGGCATGGGTTATGGCGACTTTAAGCTGCTGGCGGCTTTAGGCGCATGGCTTGGCCCACTGATGCTACCCTTAATTATTTTGCTCTCATCTGTAGTTGGGGCCATTGTTGGCATTGTTTTACTCAAAGTGCGTAAACAGAACCAAGCATTTGCTTTTGGGCCTTATTTAGCCATTGCCGGTTGGATTGCTTTTTTGTATGGTGAAAGCATCATGAAAATTTATTTAGGCAACTAACATGCAGCCTTATATTGTTGGTTTAACAGGCGGAATCGGCAGTGGTAAAACGGCTGCCAGCCAATGGTTTGAACAACAAGGAATTATTGTGGTCGATGCCGACATTGTTGCACGACAAATGGTTCAGGCAGGTCAGCCTGCCTTAGCAAAAATACGAGCTACCTTTGGCGCATGGGTATTGTTAGACAATGGTGAACTCAATCGTGCGGCGTTGCGTGAGTATATTTTTAGCCATGCTGATGCCAAAAAACAGCTTGAAGCCATTACTCACCCGCTTATTCGTGCAGAAATTGAAACTCAATTACAGCGTGCCAACAGCCCTTATGTGATTTTGGTTTCACCGTTGTTATTTGAAACCCAGCAAAACCGACTTACGCAACGTAATTTACTGATTGATACGCCTGAAGAGCTGCAATTGCAACGTGCAAGCCAACGCGACCAACAAGCAGTCAGCCAAATTCAATCGATTATTGCGGCACAAATGCCACGCCATCAAAAACAAGCGCTGGCTGATGATATTGTCTTAAACGATGCCGATTTAGCCCATTTATATGCACAATTACAGCCCTTACATACGCATTATTTACAATTGGCGCGGCTTAAACCATTATCTTAAGTTACTTTTGTAGCTGCTTTAATTTTTGTTTTTCTAATTGTGCTTGTAATGCATCTTTGCGGTGAAACCAGCGCCATGGCTGTAACGCACCAATCGCCATTCCAACTAAACCCATCACCACAGCACCACTCAATGGTTCATTTAATAAAGGAACTGCAACTACAGCGGCAATAAAAGGTGCCAAAGTGACAATACTGCCAGCTTTAAATGCACCTAAACGCTCAATGGCAGCGATATAACTTAAGGTCGCCACAATCACCACAAAAACGCCATGAAAAATGCCCTGAATCATTAAATGTGATAAGGTTGCTTCATGTAAATGTTTGGGTAAAAAACAAATATAAATGGGGATATAAATTAATGCCGACCAAATGGCAACCCCACTCATGGCTTGCCATGCAGATAATTTCCATTGCTTTAACAATACGGTAAAGCACCCCCACCAGATGGCAGCCAAGAAGAATAAACCATCCCCAAAACTAAAGGCGACATGGGTTTGCTCATACATCAAAACGCTCATGCCGACCAAAGCCGTCAGCATAATGATCAGACTAATCCAAATGTGTTTATCTAAGGGCTGTTTAAACAGCAAAAAACCTGCAACCGCGGTACATAATGGAATACAACCATTTAAAAAAATAGCGGCATGCGCTGCGGGAACATACATAAAGGCCGAATACGCCGTTAAACAATAAGCAACCCCGCCAAGTAAGCCTAAAATAAATGGCTCTTTTTTCCACAAAAAAGCGGTTTCACCGCGCACAATTAAGATCGGCATTAAAATACAAAACCCAATGCAAAATCGGAGCGCGGCAATATCCCATGCGCTAATGTGCCATTCTGCATTTAAACGAGACAGAATGGTAAAACTCCCCCAAATGCACATGGTAATTAGTACAAAGAGATAGCCTTGCATTCTTGAACTCATGAGATGCAGATTCCTTTTTTATTCGGTTATTTAGTTAAATTTTTTCTAGATTACCTGTTGTGCGTTAACGCCAACTTAAAATTGGTTATATAAAAATGCTGCGTTCATCGCAGCATTCCTATTCAATCGTTATTCATAACACAAAGCAAAATTAATCGTTTAAACGCTGACGACAGGCTTCATACAGTGCCATACCGGCAGCCACACTCACATTTAAACTTTGTAAATTGCCTGACATCGGAATATACACGGTTTGGTCACATTGACTTTGGGTAATTGGACGTAGTCCCGTATCTTCAGCACCCATTACAACAACCACCGCACCAGTAAAATCAAACTTATGAATCGGCAATGCTTTTTCATCTAGCATTGTACCCACTACGCGGCAAAAATGTTCTTCTTTTACATGTGCTAAGGTGCGCGCCAAGTTAGTCACTTGAATAAACGCAACTTTTTCGGCGCCACCCGCAGCCACTTTACGCGCTGTTGGGGTTAAGCTTGCCGAACGATCTCGCGGAACAATCACCGCTTCTACGCCCATGGCCGCAGCAGTACGAATACATGCCCCCAAGTTATGCGGATCTGTGACTTGATCTAGTGCCAATAACAAACTATCTGGTTTATTTTTTAAGAGTTGATCTAAATCTTTTTCATTTAATACTGGATGTGGACGCACAGCAGCCACCACACCTTGATGAAACGGCAGTCCAGCTAATTTTTCTAAGCTATCGCGACTGGCTTGTTGCACGCTGATGCCAAAAGGTTCAGCCAACGCCAAAACACGCTGTAAGCGCTGATCATCGCGGCCTTTTAAGGTAAATAAGGTCAAAACCCGTTCTGGCTCAAGCTCTAATAGAGATTCTACCGAATGCACGCCATAATAATATTCTGGTTTTGCCATGAACAATTCACCTTAAAATTTGCACCAAAAGAAAAATCCTGCAAAGTCAACTTTACAGGATTGAACAGCACTATAGTTTAACGGATTTTTAAGCGCTTTGCTTAACCTTCTAAATGGCAAACGTAATCAAGCACGTCATCGGTTTCAATTTTGAATTTGCTGTTGCCTGGCACAAAAAATGATTGTCCTGCACGGAACAATTCGCTTTCTTCGCTATCTGCAATTTGAACGCGGCATTCACCGGCAACAATTTCCATACGCTCAGGCACATGTGTTTCAAAAGTAAGGGGTTCTTCGGTCGGTAAGATCACCCCTAATGTTTTCTTCGTTCCATCTTCGAACTGTACTGTGTGGCTAATACATAACCCCCCAAAGTAAACATTCGATTTTTTTAGCACTGAAACATGATCAAATTGAACTGACATGTGTATCTCCAAATCATGCGTATTTATATAAATAATCAACGTAGTGTAATAAGGCTTCGCAAATGAATCAATCACTAGATTCAATCAATTCAAGCAGCAATTTTTATGCCTAAACTCAATGCATTACCCTTCGATTATACCGATCTTTGTTTGCGATTTTATTGCATGCACAGTAAGCTTGCATCTGTATTTTAAAAATAATATTCATCAATGAAGGTCAATGGCACTCGACAGACAAAATAGGAATTGCAGTATGACCCTGTTTTGTATAATCATTCCGGAATATGGAATGGTTATGACGCTTTTAAACATTGTTAAGGTATGACTCCCTTTTTAGGATGCGTAATTTATGCTGACTCATTTAACGCTAATTAATTTTGCTTTAGCAGATCATTTAGCTATTGATATCGATGCTGGCTTTAATGTGCTGACAGGCGAAACAGGAGCAGGAAAATCGCTGTTGCTCGATGCCCTCTCTGCCTGTTTAGGTGAACGCACCGATAGTCACAGCGTCCGATATGGAGCAGATAAAGCCGATGTTACCGCTGTATTTACCTACCAAGAACATTCTCCAGAAGCCATTTGGCTTGCAAACCACGAATTAGATGATGAGTCAGGCGAAATTCACTTACGCCGTGTCATTTTTGCAACCGGACGCAGCAAAGCATGGATTAACGGCCGCCCAAGCAGCCTAACCGAACTTAAAGACTTAGGTCGTCTTTTGGTACAACTGTATAGCCAACATAGCCAACAACAATTGCTTGAACCGCCGTATCCCAAACAATGGATTGATCGTTATAGTAGTTTTGAAGTTCCCGCTCAAACGGTACGTGATGCTTATGCTACATGGCAAAAAACCATTCGCCAACATGAACATGCATTGCTGGCACAGACCACGCGCTTACAACGCATTCAAATTCTTGAACAACAGCTTGAAGAAGTTGAAGAAATTATTGATCGCAATTATGTCGACATTGAACAAGAGTTTGATCGCTTAAGCCACCACGAACATATTATGCAAGACTGTGCGTATAGCTTAAATGTGCTAGATGAAGCCGATCAAAATTTAAGCCAAGAAATTTCAGGCTTAATTCGCCGCCTTGAAAATCATAGCGGACGTGGCGATCAGCTCGCGAGTATTCATCAAGCCTTAGTTAATGCGCAAAGTGAAGTCGATGATGCAACGGCGCATTTACGCCAATTTATTGATCGACAAAGTTTCGACCCTGAACGCATGGAACAATTAAACCGCGATTTAGAGGTTTTCCATCGTTTAGCACGAAAATATCGGACTCAGCCAGAGCAACTCAAGCAAGAATATGCGTTGTGGCAACAGGAATTAGCGCAGTTACAACAACTTGAAGACCCTGAAACTTTGGCGGAATTGGTACAACAAAGCCAGCAATATTTCTTAGAACACGCGCAACAGCTTGATCAAATGCGCAAGCAAGCAGCACAACCTTTGGCACAGCAACTCACAGAACAAGTCAAACCACTTGCGCTTCCTGAAGCCTTTTTTGAGTTTAAATTTGAGCCTTTAGAACAGCCAAGTGCAGAAGGTTTAAGTGCCATTCAATTGTTATTTACCGCCAATAAAGGCATTCCTGCGCAGCCTTTGGCGCGTGTGGCATCGGGTGGTGAATTGTCACGTATTGCCTTGGTGATGCAAGTCATGAATGCAGAAAAAACCGATGCAGAAGTGTTGGTGTTTGACGAAATTGATGTGGGTATTAGTGGTGGTACCGCAGAAATTGTAGGTCGCTTATTGTCTGGTTTAGCCAAGCATGTGCAAATTATTTGTATCACTCATCAGGCACAAGTTGCGGCATATTCAGACCAACATTTATTGGTGCAAAAACAACAAAGTGACCCTGCAAGCAGCACTATTTTTAGTTTAAATGAACCACAACGCATTGATGAACTGGCACGAATGACCGGTGGTGTTGAAATTAACGACACCACTTTGCAACATGCAAAACAATTAAGACAACTCAAATTCCAAAATCAAAGCAAAGCATAATTTTGCTTTGGCTTAATCACAGCTTGCTTGTTCGTGCATAAACGCCTTATTTACAGAAAAATATTGGCGAATTCCCTACGGTCTTGTATGTTGTCAATATACGCTGAATTTATTCATTCAAGGAGAATCGCCTAGGTGGCTAAACAATATCTCACGCATCGCTGCTTAATCGCCCCGCCCACCATGTCGGATGACTTTTTTGCCCATACCGTCATTTATTTAGCGCGGCATGATGCAGATGGTGCACAAGGGATTATTATTAATCGGCCAACAGAAATTCAGGTCAAAGAATTACTCAATGACCTCGATATTGATGCCGACCATGTGCAACCGCATGCGGTGTTACAAGGCGGACCACTCCGCCCAGAAGCAGGTTTTGTCTTACATACTGGACAACCTGTCTGGCACTCATCCATTGCCGTGGGTGAAAACGTATGTATTACCACCAGTAAAGATATTTTAGATGCCATTGCACACAATGAAGGCGTGGGGCGTTACCAAATTGCCTTGGGTTATGCCAGTTGGGACAAAAACCAATTAGAACAAGAAATTGCCAATGGCGATTGGCTCATTTGCGATGTCGATATGGACTTGATTTTTAACTTACCTTATGGCGAGCGTTGGGATGCGGCCTATAAAAAACTGGGCATTGACCGGTCATGGTTAGCCTCGGAGATTGGTCATGCCTGATTCACAAAGCGCACAAATGATTATGGCCTTCGACTTTGGTACACAAAAAATGGGCATTGCTGTGGGGCAAAGTGCCATTCAATCGAGCAATCCTTTGGCGTTATTTCCCATGAAAGATGGTATTCCCGATTGGACGGCGTTACTCAAAATTGTTGCAGAGTGGCAACCCCAAATTTTTTTGGTGGGTTTACCGTTAAACATGGATGATTCAGAATCTGAATTATCGTTACGTGCACGAAAATTTGCCCGCCGCTTACGCCATCAAACTAATATTGAAACGTGGATGGTCGATGAACGCCTGACCACCCGTGAAGCGCGTGAAGAATTACAAAGCTTTCAGCGCAAGGGGCAAGCCAAGCATCTATCTGCCGACAGCTTGGCCGCCAAACTGATGATTGAAAGTTGGTATTATCACCCGCAAGGGATTCAACCTTAAGTGCAATAGGCAAAGTAATTTGCCTATTTTTTTGCCTCTTTTGCTGCGGGTAAAATATGAATGGTGGCTGTGCGACCCGCCACAAAGGCCAATTGATTTTTAGGCACTTCATCTAAAACAATTTTTACAGGAACGCGCTGCGCTAAGCGTACCCAAGTAAACGTTGGATTCACATTGGCCAACAAGCTTGAACTACTTGAACGTTCGCGGTCATCAATGCCCGATGCAATGCCTTGCACATGACCTTGAATTTTTTGCGAATCGCCCATCAACTGTACACTGGCACGGTCGCCCAAATGAATTTTATCTAATTTGGTTTCTTCAAAATAGCCGACCACATACAATTGTGTGCGATCAATCAGCGCGGCCACGTTATCGCCCGTTTTAATATAACTGCCACTGCGTAAACTAAAATTCACCAAGGTGCCATCTGCAGGGGCTAATACTTCTGAACGCTGTAAATTTAATTCGGCCAAATGCACATTACTTTGCGCAACATCAACCAATGCTTGTTGCTGCTGAATATTGGCTTTGGCTTGTTCAATGGCGGCTTGTAACTGACCTAAATCGGCGTGTGATTGATCTCGCGTTGCAAACATTTGGTCTTGTTCTTGTTTGGAAATGGCTCCATCCATTAAATTGGTATAGCGATTGGCATTTTTTTCCGCCAGTTGGGTTGTGGTTTTGCCTTTGACTAAATTGGCTTTGGCTTGAATTAAGTTGGCTTCTGCTTGGGTTTTGGCGGCATTGGCTTTACTTAAATCGGCTTTGGCTTGTTCGACATCAAGTTTTTGTCGTGCGGTATCAATGCTGAATAAGACCTGCCCTTTTTTCACGCTTTGGTTATCTTGTACAAAGACGTCAGACACTAAACCTGAAACATCCGATGAGACTTGAATGACGTCTCCACGTACCCGTCCATCGCGTGTCCACGGCTCGGCATTATAATAGTTCCATAAATGCACCACGACATACACCGCAATGATCAACATTAGCAGCGTGACCACTGGTCGAACGACTTTGCGTGTATCAAACGAATTCATTAGTTTCAATCCTCATGTATTTCAGCCACGCCAGATTAATAAGCAAATGCAAGAAAGATCCCATGCACCACAAATAAACAGACAAAATAAAAACTTAAATTAAATAATCCAGCAAATCCGATCCACCCTTTTTGGATGAGTCGATCCGTCCAGCGGCCTAAAAAAGAAAACAACAGATAGGCCAAAATAGCTTGTACTAAAAAGCTCGGCACATACACGCCATATAGATTAAATTCACCCATGTCTAAGCTCCAGCCGACTGCGATGTAATGGATGTTTCACCGAGCGTGAATGGCTGATGCAATACACTGCTTTGAATATTATTCAGGCTCATCATGACGCGCTCTGCAATTTCTGGGTCGGCTTCGGTTTGTGCAATCGCACTCAAGTGTTGAATGTGCAACAACAATTCTTTTTCTAAGGCTTGCGGCAGCGCACGCTTTTTTTCTTGTTCGCGAAAAATATCATCTAAACGGTCAAGGAAAACGCTTAACTGCTGTTTCAAGTTTTGTGATGTTTGCGGTCGCCCTGCCAATTCATTTAAACGCACTAAATCGACCACGGCACTGGTTTCAATCAGTGCCAAATTCATTGCATTTTTAAGCTGATAGGACTGAACCATTTTGCTATTTAATACGCCAACCCGATCTAACATACTGCGTAAATGCACCCGAAAGCCGGCACCATAGGGCAAATATAAGGCTTCGCGCATGGCTTTATAATGGGCTGCCAATAACCGCGATGCACTTTCTTCTGGAGAAATAGCGCGAATAAAATACAGCGATAACGCCGCAATGGTTGGCCCAAGCACACTGCCCAAACAGGCATCAAACAGCATAACCGCATCGGTTCTATAATGATTTTGCAGGTTTAAACTCATAATAAACGACACCATAGTCGGCAAAGCCAAACCATTTAATGGCGGATGTGGGTAAAGCATGACCACGTAAATTAAGCACGGTGCCAGCACCAAGGCCAATTGCCAAAATTCTTTGACCTCAGGCATAATCCCAAAGGCATAAATAATGACCAACAGACTTGCATACAAACTACCGCGAATAAATAACTTCAATGCAGGCACGGGGTTATCTAATGCAGTCAAAATACATACCGAAACGGCGGTCAACTGCGCCATCATATAACCTGCGCGCCAGCCACTATAAATCCACAATAAAAAAGCCACCATAATAGCGACAACCGCAGCAATTGAACTGCGCAGGGCCATGCCATGGTCGCGATGTAAACTCGGATACGTCGTGGTTAATGGCGCAATTTCTGTAGGAATATTTTTGTCACCTTTTTGAATCAGTTGCCACAAAAATTTTACCGTAGTGACATTTTGAATCAGATGGCGAATATCCATCTGCAAGCTATCTAAAATAATGGCTTGTTGCGCTGTAGCGTGTTGTTTAATCTGTGAAAAATTGGCATCTAATGCCGCAGGTAAAATATTTAATTGTTGAACTTGAAGATCTTGTTGTTGCTGCAAAAAATCATTGAGCTGCCGATGTAATTGAATAAATTCTTCCCGATAGGACGCACCCATCGACTCCAACTGCGCCAAACGTTCAGACATCGCCGTCAGGTTAGAAATAACCATACTTAACTGATGCAATAATTCTTGTAATGGCTTGGTCATGCCTTTAAGTTCGCCTTTTTCATAGGCCAAATGAACTGCTAAAGCATGAATATCGGCAATATCGCGAGCGATAATGCCCAGTAAATGCACATAATTTTTATCGTGCTGAGGATTGGTCAAAATTTCTTGAAAAATTTCACGGGTGTCGGTTAATGCTCGACTGACCCGCTGCTGAATTGCCGAGCCCAAATGCTGTGGCATCACCACAGAAAAGACTACCGCAGTACACACCACTGCCACAGAAATTTCAAGGACGCGGCCCAGTGCCATATCAAACACGCTAATGGTGTCTATATTATTCACCGCATTACACACAATCATGGCGGTGGTATAGCCTGCCAACATAAACACATAACTACGTGGCGTACGATCGAGCAATGAAATATATAAACAAAAGCCCACCCACAATGCGACCACCGCCGAAAAAATAATGGGGGTATCAATTAATTTTGGGGTTAATAAGATGGCAACAACCGCGCCCACCATGGTTCCGAATAAACGATAAACCGCTTTCGAGGACACCATGCCCGAATACGGATTGACAATAATAAAAACCGTACCAATCGCCCACATTGGATACGCTAAATCTAAGGAAAAGGCCACATAAAGGGCAAGCATGGCCGCCAAAAATGACTTTAACGCAAAGATAAAATCCATTTTTGAGGGTCGAAATGCCAATAGCTGTTTGTGAAGCAACATATGTGGTTCTCAGGTTAGATCACATGAATAACAAATAGATTTACTTTCGACAAAGAAGCGTAATGCGTGCACAACAGGCGAGCTTTTGCCATGTTTTTATAAAAAACAGAACAAATAAAGCTTAGGTAACATCAGACATATCGACAGCAAGGAACACTAAAATGAATGGTGCAGAAAAATATGAGTTAAATTTCTTCATTCGAAATTAGATTCGGCAATTTTTTCAAAAAAAAGCATTTTAGTCAACTTTAATATCCTTATATGATAATTGTTTAATAAAAATAATCTCCCCTATTTCACTGTAGATATGCTAAAACAATGCCTATTGATTTATTTTTTGCGTTTGACGCCTTTATTGTGGGAAGTTTATTGAACTATGGCAGTCACAAGCTTTGGTAAAATTTTAACCGTTTTGGATTTATTTTCGCTCTCGCGCCCTGTTATTAATGTCGACACCATCAGCCACGAACTTGGGTTGTCTCGCCCGACCAGTTACCGCTACTTAAAAGAATTGGTTTCTGCAGACTTGGTACAACGTATGAGTGGCACCTCAGGCGATTACACGCTTGGGCCTAAAATTGCAGTCTTAGATTATATTTCTCGAACCACAGATCCGTTGGTGCAGGTCAGCATTCCATATATGAAGGAAATGGTCGAACGCACTGAATTAAGCTGCTTACTCACCTTTTTAAATCATGATTACTGCATTGATTTACATGATGAATCGTTTAAAGGCACTTTGTTGATGTCTTATGGGCGAGGCAGTCCGCGTCCGGTGTATATTGGCTCGTCCCCTAAAATTATTGTGGCGCATTTAAACAAACAAGGCTTACATAATTTTTATGCACATCATGCAGCGCAATTGGCAGAAGTTGGCTTTGCACAAGATGAAGCAAACTTTCTTCAAAAGATGAAAAACATTAAAAAACAGGGCTATTATTTCTCCCAAGGTGAAGTGAATCCGCTGTATTCGGGCTTATCTGTGCCGATTAAATATTCAAGTAAAATGCCACCTATGGCACTCACGGTGGTCGGCTCTAAAAACCGGTTTGAATTTATTCATCTCGAAAAATTAATTCAAACCATGCAGCAACATGCCGAAGAAATTGAACGTAAATATTTTAATTTGGCTGAATTGGTCGAATCGTCACATCCGGTATCGACAGAAAACACCTCACGCCATACAGATTAAAACCGCCATTGAGAATAAGCAATGATTTTGCTCATTCTCTTATTTTGGAGGATTTAAACTGCAGCACGCGCTTTTTTTTTCAACAAATACAATTGAAAACTTGCTGTAAGCGCCAATTGTTCTTGCTGTTCTAAGGCCTGACGCATTTCAGGTCTGGCTTTATAGGCATACGGTGTCATTGCCAACAAATTTTGAATGTCTTGTTGTTTTAGCACAAATGGTGCATCGACCACCTGCGACTCAATCAATTCAAAATCATCGCTTAATTGGGTCACAAATTTTTCCGGCTCGTGTAAGCGCACTTCACCAAACAGCTGCTCGCGCAAATCATATAAATGCTGTGGCGCAGGAGTAACCACAAGGCACAAACCGTCTTGTTTTAAAACCCGTAAAATTTCTTGCTGTGGAATGGGACTAAATAAACTGGTGCAGATCTCCATCGACTGATCTAGCACTGGCAAAACCGCGCCCGTGCCCACCACCCAAGTCACTTTGGAGTTGGTTTTTGCTGCACGCTGTACCGCAGATTTGGCAATATCCACCCCAATGCAATCGGTGACGTGCTGTTGCATGGCTTGAGTGTAATAGCCTTCACCACAACCAATATCTAATAATGTTTTCGGCTGATACTTTGCTAAAAGCGCCTCAACCGCTTGGCGCAACGGCGCATAGAAGCCCGCCGATAAAAATGCACGGCGCGCATCTACTGCTTCTGGCGTATCGCCCGGTTGCTTGCTGTGTTTATGCTGTACCACATGCAAATTTACATAGCCTTGTTTTGCTAAATCAAAGCGGTGTCCTTGTGCACAGCCCCATGTTCTTTCGTTCAAACCTAAGTTTTCCCGACAAACAGGACACATTAACCATTGCATGTTGTTACTCTCTCATTGCTTTTGCGCAATAAAAAAGCTGGCACAGTGCCAGCTTTTTCACGCGTATTCTGACTTAACGTAATTTTAACGTCATTAAGCCTAAAACCACTAGAATAATTGTAATAATCCAAAAACGAATCACCACTTGGGTTTCTTTCCAACCTTGTTTTTCGTAATGATGATGCAACGGCGCCATTAGGAATACCCGTTTATTACGCATCCGCAATGAGCCAATTTGTAAGAAAACCGATACGGCTTCCATGACAAAAACACCGCCCATAATGGCAAAGACAAGCTCTTGGCGCACCATAACTGCAATGGTTCCAAGCATCGCACCTAAAGACAATGCCCCGACATCACCCATAAAAATTTGCGCAGGATGGGCGTTGTACCACAAAAATGCTAAACCTGCGCCAACCATTGCCGAGCAAATCACAATCAATTCTGATGAGTATTTGATATAAGGAATATGCAAATAATTTGCAAAACGAATATCCCCCGAAAGATAAGCAAATACACCCAATCCCGTGGCAACCAACACAACTGGCATAATGGCCAAGCCATCTAAACCATCGGTTAAGTTCACGGCATTCGATGCACCGTTAATCACCAAATAGGTAAAGGCAATAAAGGCCAAACCAAATGGAACAACCGACAACGGAATGCTCCAATTTTTTAAAAATGGAATCAGTAAATCGAGCATGTTATGCGTATGCACAGGGTTATGCTGTTGAATTGCGATCACATATAACCCAATGCCAGCGCCAAGCGAACCAATGGATGTCCAGAAAAACTTTTTCCGTGCCGGCAAACCTGCGTTGTCTTTATAACGGATTTTAATCCAGTCATCGGCCCAGCCAACTGCACCGAAAATAACCATCACCCCCAAGACAATCCACACATAAGGGTTGGATAAATCGGCCCAAAGCAAGGTGCTAATTGCAATCGACATGAGAACCAAAACACCGCCCATGGTGGGTGTTCCCATTTTTTGTGCATGGTTTTCAGGTGCAAATGAACTCACGGCCTGACCGTATTTTAAGGCGCGCAGTTTACGAATCATGACTGGGCCCAGTGCCAAACCAATGCCCAATGCAGTGAGTACACTTAATAAGGCGCGCAGAGTTAAGTAGCGCACCACACCGAAGGAACTGTCGTATCCTGCCAAATGTTCAAATAACCATAACAGCATTTAAAGTTTCTCCATCACATCGGCCATCAGAGTTTCCATATGGGTATATCGAGATCCCTTAAATAGGAAACTCATGGGCTGAGGTTGATGTTTTTGAATCAAGTCAATTAAAAAAGGAAGTGCATCTGCCTGTGTTGCAAAAGCATGCAAATGCGTTGAATGCGCTGCACCCGAAAGTGTATTTTTAGAAAATTCACCCACGGCAATAATATAATCGATGGCAAGCTGCGCAAGATCACGACCGAGCGCTTGGTGTTGCTCTTGGCTGCTGTCACCGAGTTCGCCAATATCGCCCATCAACATCACTTTAATGCCTTGTTGTTGTAATAATACTTCTGCCGCTGCCCGCATCGAAGATGGATTGGCATTATAAGTATCGTCAATAAACAAGTATTGCTGATGTTGAATAAAATTCAAACGTCCTTTGGCACCTTTTGCTTGCGCCAAACCCATCACAATGTCGTTTAAATTCACGCCAATCGCCAAAGCAAACGCAGCAGCAGCCAGTGCATTTTCAACATTATGCACGCCTGCAAAGGGTAACGTCACGTGTGCGGTGGCGCTGGGTGTATGTAAGTTAAAGCTAGACGATTGAGCCTGAAGCTGAATGTCTGTGGCGTAAATATCGCCGCCATCACCAAAGCTGAGTTGCGGGTAAGCTTGGGCACTTTTTGCAATTTGTTGCGCAAATGCATCGGCGGCCGGAATAATTGCCATGCCTGCCGGCTGAATATGTGCATAAATTTCTGACTTGGCTTGGCAGATGGCAGCACGGCCACCAAATTCGCCTAAATGCGCAGTACCAATATTTAAAATACCCGCCACCTGTGGCGCCACTAAATTTGAGGTGTAATCAATTTCACCAATGTGACTTGCACCTAACTCCATCACCGCGTATTGATGTTCTGGTCTGAGTTCCAACAACATCATCGGTACGCCCAAATCATTATTTAAGTTACCGCGAGTAATTAACGTGGGTGCTAAACGCGATAAAATACTGCCAAGCATTTCTTTGGTGGTGGTTTTCCCACTACTACCTGTTAACGCCAGTACTTTTAAATTCGGATATTGCTGACGGCGAAATTGCCCCAAATGCCCTAAGGCTAAACGTGTATCGGGAACCACCAATTGCGCCAAAGCCAGTTCTGCAACAGGTGACGATACAATCGCCACTTGGCAGCCTTGCTGTTCCACTTGGGCGATAAAATCATGCGCATCAAAACGTTCGCCTTTTAATGCTAAAAAGGCATCGCCTTGTTCGGCGTGGCGCGAATCGGTCAAAATTCGCTTAATGTCGCCTTGCGGTATACGATCTTGATACCAATAACCTTGGGTCGCTTGTTGTAATTGATCAGCTGTCCACGCCACTAGTGGCGAGGTACTGGTTGTAGAAGTATGCATAACTTAGTTTTCCAACGCAGAATGTGCGGTGATTTCGCCCTGATGATGAATGGCGGCATCAACCTCAACCACATCATCGAACCAGTGTCGAACACCGTCTATTTCTTGATAATTTTCATGCCCTTTGCCAGCAATCACCACAATATCACCCGCCTGTGCTTGTGCAACGGCAAAGCGAATCGCTGCGCGGCGATCATGAATTTCATACATATCGTGTGCAGAAAAATCGATATCTTTTTTCATATCTGCAAAAATCTGTTCGGGATTTTCGGTACGTGGATTATCAGACGTTAAAATCACCGGATTCGCATGTGCCAATGCTGCTAGGGTCATTAACGGACGTTTGCCCCGATCGCGGTCTCCACCACAACCAAACACAGCCCATAATCGCTGTTCAACATGGCGCTGTAGACTGGTCAATACTTGAATTAAGGCATCTGGAGTATGGGCATAATCGACCACAAACAGTTTATCTTGGTCACGTAACACCTGCATGCGGCCGGGTGCGCCTTGTAACTGAGGCACGCTTGCCACAAATGCAGCAAAATCAAAGCCTGCTGCAAATACAGCAATTAAACTGGCCACCAAGTTTTCTACGTTAAAGTGTCCAAGCAGTGGGCTTTGAACCGAAAAAACACCTTGTGGCGTATGTAAATTAAACCTTGCGCCTTGCAAACTGAACGACAGTTCACTCACATAAAAATCGGCCTGCTGATTTTCTAAAGCATAGGTCCAAATGGTTGGCTTCGCAGGATTATTCTGCGCCTGTGCCAGCATAATTTGAGCATAATCATCGTCTAAATTAATAATTGCGGTTTTTAAACTTGGAAAAGCAAATAATTGTGCTTTGGCTTCAGCGTAAGCTTCAATGGTTTTATGATAATCCAAATGGTCGCGACTTAAATTACTATAAACGGCAATTTCAATCTCAGCACCTTGCAAACGCCCTTGTTCTAAGCCATGTGAACTGGCTTCTAACGCTGCAAATTTTGCCCCTTGCTGCGCATATTGATGCAAGGCATTTTGCAGTTGAATGGCATCTAAAGTGGTGTGAGTCGAGGCTTCTAAATGGGGTAAAATACCATTGCCTGTAGTGCCCATAACGGCACAAGCTTGGCCTTGTAAACTGACTAATTCTGCAATTAAGCGTGAAATTGTAGTTTTACCATTGGTGCCAGTCACAGCAAAAAGATGCAGTGGATGGGTTGGTTGAGTCGCGTCTAAATAGCGTTTTTGCCATTTTCCCATCTCGAGGCGCGCCTGTGGGCAAACCCAACAGTTATCCACAGCAAGCGCAGTTTCGGCAATAATTCCGATGGCCCCTTTGGCTAGCGCTGCCTGTGCAAAAAGCAACGTTTTTTCTGGCTGACTATAACTATTTAATGCAATAAAAACCTGTCCAGATTCAACTTTTCGGCTATCTAAACAAAAGCCTTGAAAAGGCTGCGACATCCACGCAAGCGGTTGTGCTAAATCTAAAATATCTTGTACTGAAATATTCATGATCATTCTTCTCTTACACTGGCCGCTTTAGTCACTTGCAATGGTTTATCTAATGGTACGTTCAACAAACGTAAAGATTCTTGCATAATTTTTGCAAATACTGGCGCAGAAACTGTTCCGCCATAGTAAGAACCACGTGGGTTTTCTACCACCACAATCATTGCAATCCGTGGATTACTGACTGGTGCCACACCTGCAAATAAGGCACGGTATTCTGTTTTAGAATAACCACGGCGGTCTGCATTTAATTTATGCGCTGTCCCCGTTTTACCAGCCACACGATAACCCGGAATTTGTGCCTGCATTGCTGTTCCGCCCGGTTGCGTCACTTGCTCCATCATTAACAACACTTGGTTGGCAATTTTCGGATCAAGCACTTGCTCACCTTTAGGTGGTTGGCTCACTTTATATAACGACAACGGCATTTCTACGCCATGATTCGCCAACATGGCATAACCTTGTGCCAATTGCAGTACGGTCGCATTTAAACCATAACCATAGGCCATGGTACCAATTTCCGACACACCCCAATATTTAGAGGGCAAAATTAAACCCGCACTTTCACCGGGGAAATGCACAGCCGAACGCTGCCCAAAACCTACCCGTTTAAAGAAGGTTGGAATGGTTGGTGTCGGTAAAGACAATGCAATTTTTGCAGCCCCCACGTTAGATGATTTAATAATCACGCCGCCTAAGGTCAATTGACCATAGTTATGCGTATCTCGAATTAAATGCCCGCCAATGGTTAATGACCCCGGCGATGTGTTAATGACCGTATTCGGGGTATATTTACCACTTTCGAGTGCTGCTGAAATGGTAAATGGCTTCATGGTTGAACCTGGTTCAAACATGTCGACCGCACCACGGTTACGCATTGCATCTTTATTGGTTAAGCTGGCTTTATCATTTGGATTATACGATGGCCAACTGCTCATGGCTAAAATTTCGCCCGTTTTTACATCCACAGCAATGGCTGTAGCTGAACGGGCATTATTGGCAACGCCCGCTGCAGTTAATTCGCGGTACATAATATATTGCAAGCGTGAATCAATACTTAAAGTGAAGTTTTCACCCGCTTCAACTGGTTTAATCACCTCTGGGTCTTTAACGCGGTTGCCCGATTTATCGCGTACATTGGTTTGTAAACCATCTACCCCATTCAAGGCTTTATTCAGCTTCATTTCTAAGCCTTCAACGCCCACGCTGTCATTGTTGGTTAAACCAATAATTTGTGCGTTAGGTTGCGGCTGTGGGTAATAGCGTTTATACGATTTCTCGGTATAGACACCTTGGAAATTACGCGCCAAAATTAATTCCGCTTGCGGTGGTGGCACTTCTGTTTTTAGCACCAAATAACGCGAACGTGGATGTGCTTGCATCTGTTTTTTCAGCAGCGCTGCATCCATACCGACCATATTGGCCAATTCATCTAAATTAAAGTTTTTATCGGGTATTTTTTGTTTCGGTTTACGGCGCTCACCGGGTTTAATCGGAGCGGTCATTTCATCAAATAATTTTTTATTTTCAAAATAATCCCGTGGATCCATGACAATTTTCATAATTGGGGTGCTAATTGCTAAAGGCACACCATTACGATCGGTGATCATGCCACGCATGGCTCTGATTTTTTCATCACGTAAAATCAGTGCATTGGCTTTGGTTTGTAAAAAATCTTTATTAATAATTTGCACATAAAATGCACGAATCACCAAAACCACAAAACACAACAGCACAATGCCCCACAATAGGTTGAAGCGCCATTGATCGAATGTAATGTCTTTTTTTGCAGTGACTGCCGCAGCACGAGGCTTCACTTTACGTTGTTGATTCATTCGTTTTTCAGCCATGGAGCAGCCTTAATTCTTTTGCTCGGATGTAGGAAGAGAAATTACCACAGTATCAGATGCCGGCGGCGAGTACATTCTTAATTGCGTCACCGCGCGTGTTCCAATTTGTGCTGTTGCACCAAAGGTTTGTTGCTCAATAAGCAAACGCCCCCACTCGGCATTTAAGTCGTCCTGCTCGCGCAAGAAACCACTCATTTGCCGATAATCGTGGCGGTATTCGTAGACTTCAAAAACCACCATAATGGCACTAATAAAAACCAACGTGAACAGGAATGCATACGTCAAGGCCTTTTTAATTGGCTTTGAGGTCAAATCCTTTTTTTCTGTGGGTTCTGCAATAACTTCTGTTTTCATTATTCGCCTTTAATGACTTAAACGCTCTGCAACACGTAACCACGCACTACGTGAACGTGGGTTTTGTTTGACTTCTTGCTCACTGGCTTTCACCCGTGAAATTTTTTTCAAACGGCGCGTATCCAATTGCTGCTGTGGCATTCCCCAACCGTTATCTTCAGGCAGAGAAGATTCTTTTTGGATAAATTGCTTAATTAAGCGATCTTCTAAAGAATGAAAACTAATGACGGCCAAACGCCCTTCGGGTTTAAGTAAATCGACCGATTGTGGCAAAAAGCTTTCGATGTCGTCTAATTCTTTATTAATGGCAATTCGAATCGCTTGGAAAGTACGTGTGGCTGCATGTTTATTTTTTTCCCATTTCGGATGCGCAACTTTCACCACTTCCGCCAATTGTGCCGTAGTTGTCATTAAGCCCGCCTGTTTAATTGCTCGCGCAATCCGGCGACTATAGCGCTCTTCTCCATATTGGAAAATAATATTTGCCAATTGTTCTTCTTCAATTTGCATTAACCACTCACTTGCGGTCGGTCCTTGCGAATTGTCCATTCGCATATCGAGCGGGCCGGCATTCATAAAGCTAAAACCACGTTCGGCTTGGTCTAACTGCGGCGAAGAAACACCTAAATCGGCCATAATGCCATCGACATGCTCTAAACCACGTTCATGTAACTGCTGTGCAATATCGGCAAAACTTGAATGAATAATATGAAAACGTGAATCTTGTTGTGCTAATTCAGCAGCAACGGCCAACGCCTGCGGGTCTTTATCGAAGGCATAAACGCGACTGTTTGCATCCAATTTAGACAGCAATAAACGGCTATGCCCGCCTCGACCAAAGGTGGCATCGACATAAATTCCTGTATGCCGGTCAGCGAGCAACGCATCGATAGTTTCATGAAGCAATACAGAAATATGGGACATAAAATAGCAAAATCGAAATTAAAATTGTAATTGCATATTATCCATTTGTTTGTGCCAACTTCCAAACGTCTTTTTGTACGGAATTATTACTTTATGATTGTTATTTCCAATTTTTTACCAAATTTTCAACATTTTAAAAGATAGTCTCTCTTTTTATGCGGATATTTAGGTTTTTTTTGCACCAAAAACAATATTTTGCTGCAAATTCAACCACCATCTATTCGTATTTAAAAGCGCCTTTTATTTCCTTGTAAAAAGCAATTCAATTGCCAGCCTGCTGTTCACAGTTACGCCTCTTAAAAATGACATCAATAAAATTTAATTCATGTCACGTATTGGTCCGAGTTTCAATCTAAGTAAGCTCTAATACAGCATAGATAACCATTCGCCACGCCTTGCAAGCAGTGAAGCCATATTGCCATTGAAAGCATAAAAAATTTAGCGATGTGAAGATCATTTCCATTGTTTATCCTTAATCTGTTGTTATCTTTAATTTTCGAAACAACGATTTATATTTTTTCGTTCAATCGTGTATATTTTGTAATACAAAATTTGTGTTTATTTTTTACTTTCTGATATATTTAAATAAATTGCTTTAAAGATCAGACCACACTCACATAAGGAGGTTAATGTATGATTTTACGGACATTCTTGTTGGGTGCGCTGTGTCTATTTCAATTGAGTCAAACCCATGCACTTTCATCAACGGCATTAAAAAAAGCCATGCCTACAACGCTTGCCAAGCATAAAGTGAGCACGCATTCATCTGAATTACTCAGCAATGAATTAAATAAACAAAAAAAGAATGTGGCCGCCAGCGATACCGACCTCAGTGATATTAAATTGCTCACCAGCATTCGTGTGCAGCCAACACAAAGTTTCTTTGCTTATCAGCACGAGCGCTTTTCTCGTTTTTGGCAAACGCTATTCCCAACACCAAATTCTTGATGTAGCCGCAGCACATCAAGAAATTTTTAAATTAGAAAGAACAAGAAAAAATTGACTGAACAAGACGTTTAACGCCTCTGCAACTGTTTTGAAATTTCCAAAGCGGTTGACTTTTTCGCTATAATACTTTCATTAAAATATCGATTATTGAACTTACTATGAAAGTCCGTACGCGTATTGCGCCATCTCCTACTGGTTTCCCACACGTAGGCACTGCTTATATTGCTCTTTTCAACTTATGTTTTGCTCGCCAACATGGTGGAGAATTCATTTTACGTATTGAAGATACCGACCAAGTGCGTTCAACGCCTGAATCGGAAAAAATGATTTTAGATTCTTTACGTTGGTTAGGTTTAAATTGGTCTGAAGGGCCAGATGTGGGTGGCCCGCATGCACCGTATCGCCAATCTGAACGCATGGACATTTATAAAAAATATGCGTTGGAGTTGGTCGAAAAAGGGAATGCCTTTTATTGTTTTGCAAGTGCAGAAGAACTTGACCAAATGCGTGCAGAACAACAAGCACGTGGTGAAACCCCAAAATACGATGGTCGTGGTTTAAAGCTTAGTGCAGAAGAAGTACAACGTCGCTTAGCTGCGGGCGAACCCCATGTTATTCGTATGAAAGTGCCCGAAGAAGGCAACTGTATTGTTAATGACTTATTACGCGGGGAAGTCGATATTCCTTGGGCACAAGTCGATATGCAAGTGCTCCTTAAAACCGATGGTTTGCCAACCTATCATTTAGCCAATGTGGTCGATGACCATTTGATGGAAATCACCCACGTTTTCCGTGGCGAAGAATGGTTGCCATCTGCACCAAAACATCAACTATTATATAAATATTTTGGTTGGGATATGCCGCAGCTTTGCCACATGCCATTGCTACGCAACCCAGACAAATCAAAATTATCTAAACGTAAAAACCCAACGTCAATTAACTACTATAAAGATATTGGCGTGCTTCCTGAAGCATTGCTTAACTATTTAGGACGCATGGGTTGGTCAATGCCCGATGAGCGTGAAGTCTTTACTTTACAAGAGATGATTGATCATTTTGATATTCATCGTGTGTCTTTAGGTGGGCCAGTATTCGATGTAGATAAACTGAACTGGCTGAATGGTCAGTGGATTAAAGCCTTAACGCCTGCGCAATTGCTACAACGTATTTTAACCTGGCAAGGCAATGCTCAAAAACTTGAAGATATTGCAGCAGCCATTCAACCGCGTATTCACTTGTTGTCTGAAGCAGTCAATTGGGCAGGTTTTTATTTCAACCATATGCCAAATATTACCGCAGAAATGTTTGTCAGCAAAAAACTAAGCCCAGAACAAGTTCGCCAAAGCTTACAATTTGCCATTTGGCGTTTAGAAAAAACCTTTACTTGGAACAATGACACCGTTAGCCAAATTCTGATGGATTTGGCTAATCAAATGGAAATCAAACTGCGCGACTTTATGCCAGCGTTCTTTATTGCCATTGCCGGTTCAACCAGTTCAACGCCTGTGATGCAAGCGATGGTTACTCTTGGGCCAGATTTAAGCTATGCGCGTTTACGTCATGCTTTAGACATTGTGGGTGCACCTAGCAAAAAAGAGCTCAAAGTATGGGAAAAGCTCAATGAAAGCCTACAATTGCCGAAAAATGATACAACCGAATCAATAACTTAAACTTTTCTCTTGACGTGTGAGCGCTAGCCCCCTAATATAGCGCTCACACAGACTGGGGTCATAGCTCAGTTGGTAGAGCGCTACAATGGCATTGTAGAGGTCAGGAGTTCGATCCTCCTTGACTCCACCAATTTTTTAATTGCTTTACCTGTGTTGCCTCGATAAGTCCCTATCGTCTAGAGGCCTAGGACATCGCCCTTTCACGGCGGTAACCGGGGTTCGAATCCCCGTAGGGACGCCAAATTCTAAAAAGCCACTGAAATATTCAGTGGCTTTTTTCTTGTCAATACTTTTTGATTCCTCTTAAAATTCGTTAAAATAAACACAAAATAGATTTGGAGTTTCCATGCAATACCGTTGCCCTAAATGCCAAAGTGCAAAAATTATTCCTGTCAACCAAGGCGCAAACTCCCCTCGCCCAGAAGTACCTAAAAGCCTAATTATTTTAGTGTTCTCTATTTTTTTATTACTTCTTTTGGTTGTCGCAAGCATTGTGTTATGGATTTTTAGCAATGGCGCAGGCACCACTTTGCAAATCGCAACCGTTGTGGTCTTTGTCGTAACTGCAATTTCAGCATTTTTATTTTGGCGTGATTTACCCAACTTCAAAATTTCTATGCAAAACTTTATGCAAGCACAAAAAATTTGGAAATGCCGAGATTGTCATCACGAATGGCAAAAATAATTTGAGTTCAACGGAACATCCCGCCTTAACAACACTTAAAGCGGGATGTTCCGAATGAATTGATAGCTATTAAAACGGCATCAACAGTTGATTGCATTGATCCATTGAATGCTTTTAGCATTGAACATGATTGTTAAAATATCAGGCTAAATCGTCATCGAGAAAATCCGCATATTCGGTTTATTGCGTTTAAGCCTTAAATCGAATGCCATACAAATATTGCGAATAAATGGCTTGCCCTGTTCGGTAATTTGAATCTGATTCACTGTAATCTGCAATAAACCATCGCGCTGCATTTCCTTGAGCTCATTCAATACATCGGGCAATTGGGAAAAAGACATCGAAGCATCCTCCCACGAGGTGTGAAAACGGCACATTAAATTAAGAATATGCTGACGAATGATTAAATCTTCAGTCGTTAAAAGATGTCCTTTCACAATGGGCAGTTCATTGGCGTCTAAGCGTGCGTAATATTGTGCTAAATCTTTTTCATTCTGCGCAAAGCCATACCAACTATCGCCAATCGATGATAAACCCAAACCAATCATGACTTGGGTTTTCGATGCGCTATAACCCATAAAATTTCGATGTAATTGCCCCGACTCAAACGCTGTAAATAAACCATCTTCTTTTAAGGCAAAATGATCCATCCCAATTTCGACATAGTCATGTTGTAACAGTTTTTGCTTGCCCATTTCATACAATTCACGCTTTTGTTCGTCTTTGGGAACATCCTCATCTTTAAAACCGCGTTGTCCGTTGCCTTTAATCCACGGCACATGCGCATAACTATAAAATGCGAGGCGGTCGGGTTTGAGTTGTTGGGTCTGCTCAATGGTGTATAAAACATCTTGCAAGTTCTGAAAAGGCAGTCCAAAAACCAAATCGTGCGAAATGGAATCGTAGCCAATTTCGCGTGCCCATTGTGTCACTTGCGCAACATGTTCAAAGGGTTGAATGCGATGAATGGCCTTTTGCACCAATGGATTATAATCTTGCACACCAAAACTGACACGGCGAAAACCTAAATCGTATAATGCCTGCAAATGGGCATGACTGGTATTATTCGGATGCCCTTCAAAGCTAAATTCATGCCCTGCGGCAATGTCGGCATGAGATAAAATTCCCTGAATTAATTCGCTTAAATGCTGCGCTGAAAAAAAGGTCGGCGTACCGCCACCTAAATGGATTTCTTTAATTTTCGGACGCTGTTTAAATAATGCAACATACAATTGCCATTCTTTTAACACCGCCTGAATATACGGTTGTTCGACATCGTGGCGTTTGGTCACGCGTTTATGGCAACCGCAAAATGTGCATAAACTTTCGCAAAACGGCAAGTGAATATATAAACTGATACCTTCGGTTTGGTTCGACTCATCGAATGATTTTTTCAACACCTGCAGCCATTCCTGCATAGAAAATGTCGTTTCATCCCAATACGGTACGGTTGGATAACTGGTGTAACGCGGCCCAGGCACATTATATTTTTGAATTAAAGAGCAGCCCATACCATGTTTACTTTCATGTTTAAATTAAAACCATAATAAAAGTATGTCTATAAAATGCAACTGTATTCTGCAATTCATGCCCACAATTAAATTAAGAAAAATCTTAAACTTTGCTTATTTTTATGTTTTGATGTGGGCTGTTCTTTCTGCTGTCTGAGATTGCCATGCAAGATCATATTTCCGCCGACATCCAACGTGTTCGAGATTTTCTTTTAAACTTACAAGCGCGTATTTGCGACCAATTTGAACAACAAGAACGTGCTGGCGGTGGCACAGCACAATTTATTATTGATGATTGGACGCGTGCCGAAGGGGGTGGCGGTCGTTCACGTGTTTTGCAAGATGGAAATGTCATTGAAAAAGGTGGGGTGATGTTTTCCCACATTCAAATTAAACAGCTTCCAGCTTCAGCCACAGCACGCCATCCCGAAATTGCAGGTGCGAAAGCACAAGCATTAGGCGTGTCGTTAGTCATTCATCCTAAAAATCCACATCTTCCAACCTCACACGCCAACATTCGACTTTTTGTTGCACAACCTGAAGGTCAAGCACCAATTTGGTGGTTTGGTGGTGGATTCGATTTAACCCCTTTTTATCCAGACGATGCCGACATAAAAGCTTGGCACCAAGCCGCAGCCGATTTATGCCAACCGTTTGGGGACAATGTTTATGCCGAACATAAACAATGGTGTGATGATTATTTCTATTTAAAACATCGCGATGAACAGCGTGGTATTGGCGGTTTATTTTTTGACGATTTAAATTGCTGGGATTTTGAAACCTGTTTTCAATATATTCAGGCGGTCGGTAATGGTTATTTAAATGCCATTATTCCGATTTTTGAAAAGCATCGTCACACGCCATATACACAAGCCCAGCGAGATTTTCAGCTCTATCGCCGCGGGCGTTATGTCGAATTTAATTTGGTCTACGACCGAGGCACGCTCTTTGGTTTACAAACCGGAGGACGCATTGAATCCATTTTGGTGAGTTTACCCAATTTAGTGGCGTGGTCTTATCGTCCAGAATGGGATGCCGATTCGCCAGAAAAACGCTTAACCGACTATTATCTTAAACCCAAAGACTGGTTAAATATTTTGTAAAACTCGCCGCTCACCTTATCACGCAATGGTGAGCGACCTGCGCGATCTGTATTTGAATGTGATGCCTGATTTGACATATAGTTGGGTGTCATCACTTTATCTAAATTGCCCCATCCCATGAGTAAATCTTTTGCAGTTGTTGGCCATCCTATCGAGCATTCTCGCTCGCCCGAATTACACCATGCATTTGCGCAAAAAACAGGGCTAGATATAGATTATCAAAAACGCCTTGCGCCTTTAGATGGTTTTGCATCCAACATTAAAAGCTTTTTTGCTTCAGGCGGTTGTGGACTGAATGTTACAGTGCCGTTTAAAGAACAAGCCTTCGAATTATGTGATGTATTAACCGAACGTGCCAAAATTGCCAAAGCGGTCAATACCCTATGGATGGAAAATGGACTATTACATGGCGACAATACCGATGGACAAGGCTTAGTTAATGCCATTCAAAGCCTCGGTTGGTCACTCAAAAACAGTAAAATTTTAATTTTAGGCGCAGGCGGAGCAACGCGCGGTGTGATTTATCCCTTAGTGCAAGCAGGTGCCACGCACATTAGCATTGCCAACCGCACTATCGAACGCGCGCAACAATTGGTCAATGACTTAAAAGCACATGTAACACAAGCAGAATTAAGCGTACTGCCGTTAAATGACTTAAACGGCGACTTTAATATTATTATTAATGCAACCTCAGCCAGCTTGTCTGGTGAAGCACTTTGCCTACCCAAAACTGTTCACTTTGAATACGCCTATGAAATGGCATATGGCAAAGTATCGAGCTTTTTGCAGCAAGCAGAACAGCGCCAAGTGCCTACGAGCGATGGTTTTGGCATGTTGGTCGGACAAGCCATTGAAGCATTTTACATTTGGAATGGCGTAAAACCTGAACTGTCCGACTTTTTAACCCTCGCACCAAGCCATTAATTAATTTTGATAAAACCCTGTGAAATGACCATATTCACAGGGTGTACAACTCAACGACTTATTGCGACAAATCTAGCATTTTTAAATACGTGTCTTTAAATACACCTGATTCTAAATATTCTAAATCGTCCTCAGTTAAAGATTTAAACGCCTCTGGATCGATTTTTTGCTGCTTCGATGCCACATAAAACTTGGCTAACTGCTCTGCAACGCGTTGTAAATGTGCATTAGACTGACTTAAACCATATTTATCTTGATATTCAAAAATATAGCCTTTGGCAAAACGCTGCGTAACAGACGAATTATTTTTTATGATTTGCTGCCATTGGCGTATGCTGTCGCCATGGTCTTTGGCATCCATCACAATCGTTGCAGCAGCACTTTGTAATAAACGACTTTCTCCAATCGGATACTGTCGCTCTAAGTGTTTCCACTGCGCTTTTTCTTGTGCGGTTAACTTCGTTGCACCTTCTTCAGCCAAAGAACGATATGCCATTAAGGTTGCTAAATTCTGAACCTCTTGTGCACTAAATTTCTTCATCGCTTCAGGATAGCTTTCTGCAAATAATGCACCATAAACCATTTGGTAGGTTTTCAAATATGAGCGATTCTCTGCATAACGCGTTACTGCGAGTTGCTTTAATTCTGCCTCAAAGCCCTCATCATTCGATGCCGATTTCACTTTAGACAACAAACTTGAAAATCTGCTGTCTTCTATCACCTCAGCAACTGGTTTGGCTTTTTGCATGCCAGCACGGTCAATCGCTTTAGGCTTGCCATAATTGGAAATTTGCATTTGTGCTTTTAACTGAAGCGGTCGCTGTTCTGAGCCAACCGTTTTCAGTATTTGCATATCATATTCAGTTTGGACTAAGCGGCCTTGACGATCTAAAACCATGTCCATGTTGAGTGGATGACGCTCTGAGGCTTTCGGTAAAATGGCATCAACCTGCGTCTGCTTTTCGTTCCACATAGTTTTAAATTGATCGGCTGTGGTCAATTTTTTAGCATCGTTGGATTTAAACAGCTCAGCCACTTTCATCACTTTGGTCGCGGCCTTCGTAATCTCTGAATCCTTGGCTTTAACCGGTTCAGACAACACATTAATATCGTAGTTATCTAAGCAAAACGCATAGTTAGCTAAAGAAGGCTTGGCATTGTCCACATCGCTACACTGTTCTGGTGTAGGCTCTGAATCATTTGCACCATCACGGCTAAGCGCGGTTTCGTCATCTTCACGCCCCTCTGCGGCAGCCGCAATTTCTTCAGAGGCTTCTAAAGCAGCGGCAGTCGCCTCTGCTGCTGCGGAATCCATTGTCTCATCACTATATTCGTGCTCTGGCGCTTCCACCACTTTTTCAAGTTGTTCCGTTGCCCAATCGGCCTGTTCTTGATGGCTCATTTTATTAAAGTCGACTGTAGACGCGGTATCTGCAGCATCAGCTACGCCATTTTTTGGCTTCACGATATGTTGTGACAAATACTCCTGATTCACACGCGCATACGCCAAAAGCTGTGCGCTCAGCGCTTCTAAGTCGGTATTGAAACGAATTTTTTCAACACCGCCCGCTTTTTTGTCGGCCTCCGATAATGCAATTTGACTGAGCTGGTCTTGTTTTGCCAGCATAAATGGCACCGCGGTGGACTGTTTAATATAATCGACCAAGTTGGCTAAATCGACTTTATCGAGCTGTGAGCGATACTTAGCAAAATCGAGATAAGTTAATTGATTTCTATTTTCTGCACTGACCATAAACGGTGCTAATGATGAAAAATCTGTATAAAACTTTGTGTTTTGCAGATCTAAAATCATTGGATATTTGGCTTGAATCAGTAACCCTTTGGTGTCGTAACGGGCACTTAAATTTAAAGCCAATAATTTTGCACGATAATCTACACCGCCATCATAAGAAAAAGTTAAATCTTGCAATAAACGATCGACAATTTGTACGCGGCTATCTGATTTATCTAAGCCCAGTAAAGCACGTTCTTTTTGTAAGCTTTGCTCTAAGCTTTTAAATTGTTCCGACTCGGTTGCAATGCCTTGCAAACGCATATAATTCTTAAAATCTAAGCCGAGTTTGTCATCCAAAACAAGTTGTTGTTTAATTTTGGCTTTGGTTTGTTCAGGCATTTCAAAACGCATCTGACCTTGATAATCAAACCCTGAAGTATTATAGATCGACTGCATGGCTTGTGCCGAACGCTGCTCAAGCGATGCTTTTTCTACAGGTTGCAAAAAGTGCTGACTGCATCCAGAAATACTGAGCGCGCATAAACAATAAACTAAATAACGTGGTTTCATGAACCGACTCCATCCTTTTTGTATCATCTTAAAAATAAATTTTTAATGTTTTTAATCACTTAGTTGAATCTGTGATTTTAATGCCACCATTTTATCTTAATTTAAATTTTTCCGACATCACAAATGTAACGCAACTTAAAATCAGTTGATTCGCGTCAAAGATTTGCTTTAAAGTTGACCTAATTGACATCAGATTTCTGCAATTCCATCAATGTTTTTTTATCTATAAGCACCAATAATGAATAGAAATGGAAAATAGACAAGGATCGCGACTATGACAACCTATAAAGCACCATTACGTGATATTAATTTCCTCATTAATGAAGTCTTCGATTACCAAGCCCACTACCAAACGCTCAGTAATGGTGAAAATGCCGATACCGACACCATCAATATGATTTTAGAAAGCGCAGCAGATTATTGTGAAAATGTGCTTTCGCCTTTGAACCAATCTGGTGATGCAGAAGGTTGTCATTTTAACGATGGTGAAGTGACCACGCCTAAAGGCTTTAAAGAAGCTTACGATCAATTTGTCATGAATGGCTGGCAAGGACTGTCTTATCCTGAAGAATTTGGCGGACAAAATCTGCCAATGTCGTTAAATATTATTAAATCGGAAATGATGGGCACCGCCAACTGGGCCTTTACCATGTATCCTGGTTTAAGCATGGGCTGCATGAATACCATTTTGCAATATGGTACCGAACAGCAAAAAAACCTATATATGCCACCGTTGGTTGCAGGAACCTGGAGCGGCACCATGTGCTTAACCGAACCGCAATGTGGCACCGACTTAGGTCAAGTTAAAACCAAAGCCGAACCGCGTGAAAATGGCAGTTATGCCATTACTGGAACCAAAATTTTTATTTCAGCGGGCGAACATGACCTGACCGAAAATATTGTGCACATTGTTTTAGCAAGACTGCCAAATGCACCTCAAGGCACCAAAGGTATTTCATTATTTATTGTGCCGAAATTCTTAGCCCATGAAGATGGCTCATTAAGCGAGCGTAATCCAGTTCATTGTGGTTCGATCGAACATAAAATGGGGATTCGCGCCTCTGCAACAGCGGTACTCAATTTTGACCAAGCCACAGGTTTTTTAATTGGCGAACCGAATAAAGGCTTACAAGCCATGTTCACCTTCATGAATACCGCGCGTTTAGGTACGGCTGTTCAAGGTATTGCGCATGCTGAATTGTCTTATCAAGGTGCTTTGCCTTATGCCAAAACTCGCCTGTCAATGCGAGCACTGTCGGGCAAAAAGAATCCTGACCAAGTGGCGGATGCCATTATTCACCATGCCGATGTCCGCCGCATGTTGCTTACCCAAAAGGCAGTCGCTGAAGGCGGTCGAGCAATGATTTATTATGTTGCCCAAATTGCCGACAAAATGACCGATGCCCTACACCGTGGCGATCAAGCCGCCTATGAAGCCTACGATGATAAATTGGGCTTTTTTACCCCAATTTTAAAAGGTTTCTTAACTGAATTGGGTTTAGAAGCTGCCAACCAAGGCATGCAAGTGTTTGGTGGGCATGGTTATATTCAAGAATGGGGAATGGAGCAAATTGTGCGTGATGCGCGCATCTCAACCCTTTACGAAGGTACGACAGGTGTTCAAGCGCTCGACTTAATTGGTCGTAAAGTTTTACTGGCGTCTAAAGGTAAAGTCATTCGTGACTATACTGGCGAGATTTTAAAATTCTGTGGTCGACATGCTCGCAATAAATATCTACGTCGTTTCGTTTGGGATTTAACCAAATTGTGCGCGCAGTGGAATGCCATGACCGTACGCATTTTATTGGCAGCACGTAAAGACCGCGATGTAGTTGCATCGGCCTCTTTCGACTTCTTAATGTTCTCAGGCTATGTGGTCATGGCTTATTTTTGGGCGCAACAAGCGGCAGTGGCTTCCGAAAAAATTGAACAAGGCAATGGCGCGGAAACCATCGAGTTTTATAAAGCCAAAATTAAACTGGCAGACTTCTATTTTGACCGCTTGCTTCCACGTGCACAAAGTCATGCGGAATCGGCAGTTACACCATCTAAAGCGCTCATCAGCCTTCCAGTTGATCATTTTAGTTTTGATTATTAATTGATACTTTAAATAACGATGATCTTAAAGCCAATCAGTCCTACTGGTTGGCTTTTTTATATGAGATACCTATATCTGCAATCTCAGGGCAATCATAAGCACATAAAAGTGATGGCTATTGATCATTCACAGATAAATATCTATATCGAGCATGCTATTAAATATGTTTTATAAAAAATGATCTAACACCGAATTTAAATACAAGTGCCCTTGCTCAGTACAAGCCAAACGGATTTCATCTTCAACCAATAGTTTTTGCTGACGTAATTTATTTAAAATCGCATCTAAGGCGTCCAAACGCTGCCCCGTTCGCTTTAAATACTCCACAGCAGGCACACCTTCATTTAAACGCAGCGCATTCATCATAAATTCAAATGGCATATCATCAGCTGCAATTTGCTGCCAATTCACCATCGGTGCTGGGGTTTTCGCTAAATAATCTTTCGGTAAGCGAGTTTTTTGGAACCGATAAACGCCTTCTGGCAAAGTCACTTTACCGTGCGCACCCGCTCCAATCGCCAAGTAATCACCAAATTGCCAATAATTTAAATTATGTGCCGAAGGTTGCTCTTTGCGCCATGCAGAAACTTCATAATTTTCGAAACCTTGAGCACGTAAATAAGCTTCACCTTGTAACTGAATTTGTTCTAAAACTTCTTCATCGGGTAAGGTTGGTTGGGTGCGGAAAAAAACCGTATTCGGCTCAATGGTGAGTTGATACCATGAAATATGCGTTGCGCCATTTTCAACAGCCAAACGTAAATCAAGCAATGCTTGCTCAATGCTTTGTTGCGGTAATCCATGCATTAAGTCGACATTCACACGCTTAAAGCCCGCCTGTTTGGCTTGAATAATGGCATCGACCGCATTATTTGCACTGTGTATTCGCCCCAAGCGTTGCAAATGTGCTTCATCAAAACTTTGCACACCTAAGGATAAACGATTAATCCCCGCCACTAAGTAATCGGCAAAAGGTTGATGTTCTAATGTGCCCGGATTGGCCTCTAAGGTAATTTCACAGCCATCTTCAAAAGCTAAATGCTGTTGTAATTGGCGAAATAACCATTGATATCCTTGGGCTGAGATTAAAGAGGGCGTGCCACCACCAATAAAAATACTGTGAATATTACGCCCTTGTGCATAGTCTAATTGCGTCACAAAATCGGCCAGCAATGCATTCAAATACTGTTGTTCGAGCTCAATCGAAAGTTCGCCATCGGGTACCGCATGTGAATTAAAATCACAATATGGACATTTACGCACACACCAAGGCATGTGAATATATAACGACAATGGAATATTTTGCGGATCAAACTGGCTCAAGAATACGGCTCATCAAAAACATCAACAGAATCGCTTATTTTAACATGAGTCCATCTTAGATCGCGCATCTTCTTCATGCATTCAAGCCATCATTGCTAATGCAGACAAACCGATAACCATTTATACTGCATCCATCTTATTTGCTAAAGTCAGTGCATGCTGAATTTTTAGCGTGTATTTCGCAACATAACAACATTATCTACGCAGTTTAAGACGCTATGCCTCATTTAACCTCTAAAAAATACGAACTTAAACGCTTATTAAGTCTGATGCTTCCGATATTAATTACGCAGTTTTCCCAAGCAGGATTAGGCTTAATTGATACCATTATGGCAGGACATTTGTCTGCTTCAGACTTGGCTGCAATTGCTGTAGGTGTCGGTATTTGGATGCCGATTATGTTGTTTTTTGTTGGAATTATTCTCGCCACAACGCCACTGGTTGCAGAGGCTGTGGGTGCCAAAGCGCAAGCGAAAATTCCGCATTTGGTGCGTCAATCGATGTGGATGGCCTTCGGTTTAGGCTTAATTGCCCTTGTATTATTACAGTTTATGCCGTTTTTGCTTGAACTTTTTAAAGTTCCGGTCGATTTACGCCCCAAAGCCAGCCTGTTTTTACATGCCATTGGTTTTGGCATGCCTGCGGTCACGCTATATACCAGTTTGCGCTGTTATTCCGAAGCCATTGGCAATCCACAACCTGTAACGGTAATTAGTTTATTGTCATTATTGGTGCTTATTCCACTCAACTATTTATTCATGCATGGGTTTGGCCCTCTTCCGGCTTTAGGCAGTGCAGGATGTGGCTTTGCAACCGCCATTTTGCAGTGGATGATGCTGATCACCTTGGCAACTTACATTCATAAAGCCAAGATTTATCAACAGCATAAAATTTTTGCAAGCATCGAAAAACCGAATTTAGCCTTAGCCACAACAATTTTTAAATTAGGTGCTCCAATTGGTTTAGCGGTTTTTTTTGAGGTCAGTATTTTCTCCACTGCGGCAATTATTATCAGCCCATTGGGCGATATCACCATTGCCGCTCATCAAATTGCCATTTCCGTGACATCTCAACTATTTATGTTACCAATGTCTTTAGCGATTGCCCTAACCATTCGTGTTGGCACATATTTTGGTGAAAGAAACTGGGCGGCCATGCGTAAAGTACAGTTAGTCGGCTTGATGACTGCCACCACTATGGCCTGTTTTACCATGTTACTGATTGCCTTTGGTCGCAACGAAATTATTCAACTCTATACACGCGATCCGCATGTTGCAGAAATGGCCGTATATTTACTGCATTTTTGCATAGCTTATCAAATGATGGATGGCTGGCAAGTCAGCGCAGCAGGCTGTTTGCGTGGAATGCAAGATACTCAAGCCCCCATGTGGATTACCTTAATTGCCTACTGGTGTATTTCTTTGCCCTTAAGTATTTATTGGATTCGCTATCAACACATGGGCGCACAAGGCATTTGGATTAGCCTAATTATCGGATTAGCGGTGGCATGTATTTTGTTATTAAGACGCTTATATAAAATGAATCAGCGATTAAAAATGACCTAATACACGAAGGGATTGATCTAAAAACATATCTGGTGACTTTAAAATAGTCATGTTTATGTTCTGATCAATCCGATACCTAGTAAATGCATAAAATATAGACTCAAATTTATGCTATACATCGATTGATTTATACCTATGCAATAAAGTAAAAACGATTCAAATAATGATTAAAAAATCTATATATCAGCAAATTATATTATTTATTCTATGCCTTGTAGTGCATGTTACAAGTTATGCAATATCACCTGAACTTCTAGCACAATTAAAATTTGAAAATATTGTAGATACCACAAATACTTTAACAGCAGCACAAATTAAAAATCTCAAAGCAGAAAACTCCCTTATTTATAAAAAAAGAAATATTGATCTAAAAATTTTGTTAATCTCAAGCTTGAATAAAGAACCCATTGAATTTACAACGATTAAAATTTTTGATGCGCTTAAAATAGGAAATAAAGATTTAGATAATGGCGTGCTGTTATTGATTGCTAAAGATGACCATAAAATGCGGATTGAGGTCGGCTATGGCTTAGAAGGAAATCTAACCGACCTAGAAGCAAACCATATTATCCGTGATGATTTAGCACCAAATTTTAAAAATAATGACTACTATACAGGAATACTAAAAGCGCAGCACCGTATTGGACTCGCAGATGATTTTTCAAAATCCCGCATATTAGAGAAAAAGAAAGATCAGAATGAGATAATACTTGATGAGCCATCAAAACACTTTATTAATTATTTTGTTGTTTTCATCTGGAATCTTTCAATCTCTATACTTCTTGTGGTTTATTTCTCTCCAATTTATCAAAAACTTAAACAACCAGAAAATAAAATATATCCATTTGTATTACCTGCTATTGTTTTTTTCCCAATTCATCATTTATTTTCTATGATCGTTACAGGACTTAATTTTTTTGTATTGCTCACTTTATATCCTTTTCTTATTTATTGCATAGCCAAAGTCAATAAGCATATCAACTTGTTTTATTTACTAAAAATTGAACATTTCCCTAAAAAATTACCCAAAAAATTTATGATATTTCTTACCATATTTACTTTACCAGTAGGTTTTATCGCACATCAACTTATTCCAATTTTATTTTTTATCGCCTTTGCACCCAATATATTTTTTACTATTTATAAACTCGTCGATACGATTGCACAATATTATAAAGCATATTACCCGCCAGAATATCAAGCATGGCTTTCTATCAAAGTTGAACATTTTGTATCATATACAACAGATAATCACAGAACATATTATGCAGAAGATACAGATAGAAACCATACTTCAAGTGAAACTTATAGCAATTACACTTCAAGCTCAATAGAGGAAAGAGATTCTGGTGGCAGTTCAGGCGGTGGTGGCGCATCAGGTTCTTGGTAACAGAATCTCTTGAAATAGCAAATGATTCAATTTGGGATGCTCTTGGAGGATGATCGTATCTCATCCACAGGGATCTATCATTTTTAAATCAAATTAAAAAACATTCAAACGGATTACCTTCTTAAAGGAGTATAGATATCTTCGTATAAAATTGTGTTTGTTATCCAGACTAAAAGAGATATACCTTCAAGACCGATCCATCTAGATTTATTTTTTACTTTTCATTTTAATTTATTTTATTACGTTAAGCATAAAAAAACACCCTCTGCTTTATTAAGCGGAGGGTGTTTGAATAATGAGCTGGCGATGACTTACTCTCACATGGGTAACCCCACACTACCATCAGCGCTAAGAGGTTTCACTTCTGAGTTCGGGAAGGGATCAGGTGGTTCACTCTTGCTATTGTCGCCAGCACAACTTGGATGCTTACTCGTTAGGTCTTATTG
>NZ_VTDU01000013.1:0-69719 GCF_035615615.1 Acinetobacter sp. MD2(2019)
TATGGATTGGTATTTATATAAAATCAGACACTTAGTTGAAAATATGTTTTGTAGACTGAAGCAATTTAGGGGGATAGCCACTCGATATGACAAGCTGAAACGAAACTATGAAAGTTCAGTTGCTCTCGCTTGTATATTTTTATGGCTACCCTTGTAAATTAATATTTGAGCAGTAAGTGTCAACACACCCTAGCCAAATTAGCAATCATTTCAAATTTTTAGGACAGAATATGCGTAGTATCATTCATAAAAGTTTTGGTGAACCTGTCGATGTACTTGAGTTGGGTGAAATGCCAAAGCCAGAACCTAAAGCCGGCGAAGTTAGAATAAAAACGTTGTTATCACCTGTGCATAACCATGATGTATGGACCGTGCGTGGAAGCTATGGTTACAAGCCTGAATTACCAGCCATTGGCGGAAGTGAAGCGGTCGGAATTGTAGACGCACTTGGTGAGGGGGTAAATCATGTTGAAGTTGGCCAGCGTATTTCTGTGGCATCCGTACATGGAACGTGGGCTGAATATTTTATTGCGCCTGCATCTGGCGTGATTGCATTACCAGACGCCATTGATGATGAAACCGCAGCACAACTGATTGCAATGCCACTGAGTGCATTAATGTTATTAGATTTTGTGCATTTGGAAACTGGGCATTGGCTCATTCAAAACACGGCCAATGGCGCAGTTGGAAAAACAGTGGCCATGATTGCACAAGCGCGCGGGCAAAATGTAATTAACTTGGTGCGCAGAACCGATGCCATTGCAGATATGAAAAAGTTAGGTATTCAGCATGTTGTGGCAACCGATCAAGCCGATTGGAAAGAGCAGGTCAAAGCAATTCATGCCGATCAACCATTAACGGTTGCAGTCGACTCAATTGGTGGCAATGCCAGCGGTGAGCTACTTCATTTATTGGGTGAAAACAGTCTTTTGGTCTCTTTTGGGGCCATGAGTGGTGGCGCAATGAATATTTCATCTGGTGATTTAATCTTTAAACAAGCGACTGTAAAAGGCTTTTGGGCCAGTGTGATTAGCCGAGAAATGCCTGCAGAACGTAAAAAAGAATTGATCGTGGAATTACTCACATTGGCAGCGCAGAAAAAATTGATCTTGCCAGTAGAAGGTGTATTTAGCTTTGACGATGTCGCAACAATTGCTGAAAAGTCGACACAAGCTGCACGTCAGGGTAAAGTATTACTAAAACCATAATTTTGAAATGAAAAGATCGGCTGAATGGGTCGATCTTTTCTGTAGCATTCAATCGATAGGACGCAAAAATGATAGGATATATTTTAATTGGTTTAATTGCAGTATTGCATATTTACATTTTAGTTTTGGAAATGTTTTTATGGGATAAGCCCGCAGGCTTAAAAGCATTTGCCAATAGCCCAGAAAAAGCAAAAATAACCAAAGTGATGGCGCAAAACCAAGGTTTGTATAATGGGTTTTTAGCTGCCGGGTTAATTTGGTCTTTGTGTGCTATTCCTGAATCTTTCTCTGTTGCACTGGCAAATTTCTTTTTAGGTTGTGTGTTGGTTGCAGGTCTTTATGGTGGTTTTACTGCCAATAAAAAAATTATCTTTATTCAGGCAGTGCCTGCGATATTGGCACTGATTGCGGTGAATTTACATATTTAACTCATTGCCATTGCAAATAAATGCTGCTTTGTAAAAAAAGTCATTGATTGGTGAATCGGGATAAGGATAATAGAGATTTAGCCACATCAAAGCATATTCCTAAACAGGGTACATTTGATGGTGGAGTAAGCGTAAATGTCGTATAGAGCGCAGTTTCTATAGACACACAGAGGGGTGAGACATGGTACACACAATTGAGGAGGCGCAATCGCAGCTTCATTCAAGTCTTACCCAATCTCAACCTGTATTAAATTTACCCGATTCTCAATTAATTGATCAATTTCAACGTCAAAAAAGAAAATTAAGAATTTCTTTGACCGATCGCTGTAACTTTAAATGCAGTTACTGTATGCCAGATCATCCAGAATGGCTTGCAAAACACGATATTCTCAGCTTTGAAGAATTAGAGCAGTTTTGTGAAGTTATGGTTAAACTGGGCATTAATCAAATTCGTTTAACGGGTGGCGAGCCTTTAATGCGTAAAGGCGTGGTCAGTTTTATTTATCGTTTGAATCGTTTACGGGTTTTGGGGCTGACTCGTATTTCCATGACTACTAATGCCTATTATTTAGAGCACTATGCCGATGAACTAAAAAAAGCCGGTTTAGATGATTTAAATATTAGTTTAGATAGTATTCGCCCAGAAACTTTTTTAGACATGACCAAAAAGCCCTTAGCACCTGTCCTTGCAGGTATTTCGGCGGCACAAAAAGCCAATATTCCTATAAAAATTAATTGTGTTTTGGTGCAAGGGCAGAATGATCAGCAAGTCTTAGAGTTGGTTCAGTGTGCTTATCAGCAGCAGATAGAGCTGCGTTTTATTGAATATATGCCTTTAGACCAACCACAGCATTGGGCGCGTGAAAAAGTGGTGATTGAAGATGAAATTATTGATATTTTATCACCGCATTTTCAGCTTGAGGCTTTACCACGTAACCACGATCCTGCAACCGTTTACTTGCTCAATCAATCTTATAAATTGGGTATTATTTCAACCATTAGTAAGCCTTTTTGCCAAACCTGCGATCGCTTGCGTTTAACCGCAACTGGCGAGCTATTTACCTGTTTATTTGCCAATACAGGTACACCGATTCGCGCGCTTTTAAAACCCGAACGGCAGCAAGATTTAATTCAGCAAATTTTAGATGCCGTATGGTATAAAAAAGCAGGGTATATTGCCTATCAGGCAGCGCCGATTCGTAAGATTAGTATGCATTCTATTGGGGGCTAATCGTTGTGCAAGGTTTAGGTTTTTGTGCCTAAAAATATGGGATATCAAGCGACTTTATTGGTTTAGTTTCGGAAAAAGATGTTATGAAAAATGTAGGCATGAAGCCTGAAAGCTTTCGTATTGCAACGGCAACGTCAGAATTATTGGCACCGCCACATTGCTTACAGTTACTTGCAGATGGCAATACCGAAAAAGGTGATGCGTTAAAAACAGCCAGAATTGCTGGAATTTTAGCGGCAAAACGTACCGATGAGCTGATTCCGCTGTGTCATCCATTGCCAATTTACCGTGCCGATATCGACTTTGAATTATTGGCAGATCGCGTGCTGATTCATGCAACAGTAGAAACCATTGCGCCAACAGGCGTAGAAATGGAAGCTCTAACTGCGGCAAGTTTGGCGGCTTTAACCATCTACGACATGCTTAAACCGCACTGCGAACCGCATGAACTGATTATTGAACAATGCCGACTCGACTTAAAAAAAGGTGGAAAATCACATTTTAGCCGTCATTTGCGTCAACCTGTGGCGGCGGCTGTATTGGTGTTGTCTGATTCTGTGGCAGCAGGTAAAAAGCCTGATACCGCAGGGCGTTCTGTGGTTGAAACCTTAACTGAAGCAGGCTTTAATCCAATTCATTACCATGTGTTACCGGACGATGAAATACAACTCAAACAACAAATTGAGTCACTCACGCAGTCGTATGGCTGTGTCATTACCGTTGGTGGCACAGGTATTGGAAAACGAGATATAACTGTCGATGTCATCCAACCAATGCTAGAGCGCGAACTGAATGGTTTAATGGAAGCTGCGCGCTCGTTTGGGCAGCGCCGCACACCGTATGCGGCCATGTCACGTGGCGTGGCTGGCTTTATTGACAAATCTTTGGTGATTACGTTGCCGGGAAGTCGTGGCGGTGCATCGGAATCGATGGCTGCAATTTTACCCGCAATCGTACATATTTTTGACGTGTGCAAGGATTTACCACATCCAGGAGGCTATGAATGAGTTGCTCGGGAAACGGACTCATTTCGGTCGATCAGGCACTTGATGCATACCGCGTAGTACAACCGCTAAAAACGAAAACCGTGCCATTAATGCAAGCACATCAGCATTATTTGGCTGCCGATGTCGTCTCTGATATCGCATTGCCTTTATTTACCCAAAGTGCGGTTGATGGCTATGCTTTAAGAAGTGACGATATCTTGGCCGGTGTCACCGAATTTGAGTTGGTGGGTGAAGTGCGAGCGGGGATTGCCGAAAATATTCAAATTCAGTCTGGACAATGTGTACGCATTTTCACTGGTGGGCGCTTGCCAGATTCGGCAGATACGGTTGCGCGCCAAGAAATTATGCAAGTGACCCCAACTAAAATTGTGCTGAATGAACCGCTCAACAAAGGCACGGACATTCGTTATCAAGGTGAAGAATTACAAGTTGGCACACCTTTAGCTGTGCGTGGACAAGATTTAAAAAGTGGTGTGATTGCAGCATTAAGTATGGCTGGAGTTAAGCAAGTGCAGGTCTTTATGCAGCCTAAAATTGCCGTTTTAATTACCGGAGATGAAGTCAGCCAAAGTTTAGATAACGATGCCCAAGTATTTGATGCCAACGCACCGATGATTTTAACATGGCTTAAAGAACAAGGCTTTAGCAATATTCATCTTGAACATGTGGTTGATCAGCGTGAAATTTTAACGCAAGCACTTAAAAATGCCTTCGATCATTACGATTTAGTCATCACGACCGGCGGCGTATCTGTGGGGGATTATGACTTAATTCGTCCTGTTTCTATGCAGCTGGGTGCAACAGAGGTGTTTTGGAAAGTCGCACAAAAACCGGGTAAGCCGCTGTATTTTGCACAGTATCAAACAGAAACGCAGCAATCGTATTTGTTGGGTTTACCGGGCAATCCTGCGGCGGTGTTTGTTTGTTTGTCCTTACATGTTACGGCACTGTTAAATGCGTTGCAGGGCAATACACAAGGACAACCCGCGTGGAAACAAGCGCGACTCGAAAGCGAAGTTAAGCCAGACAGTCGCGATCAGTTGCTAAGAATGAAATTGGCTGTGAGTCATGACGGGCAATTAAGCGTTACCAAACTCGCAAAACAGCAATCGCATATGTTAAGTAATTTAAATCAGGCCAATGTCATTGTGCGTATTCCTATGCGTCACGCCGCTGAAGCCACGCCTGAATATGTTAGTTTTATTGAAATTTAAATGTTAAAAAACGATTTGCCAGCAGAGGGTAAAATGGCTGAAATTAAGGTTAATATTGAATCTTATGGTGCAGTAGGGGTTCATCTTCCAACCGATTTGACGATCGTATGCCCAGCAGCGAGCCAAGTTGCCGATGTGCTTGCAAAAATTGACCGTCAATATCCTCAAGCCCATGAAATTTTAGAAAAATGTGCGTGTGCAATCGGTGATGAAATGATTGCGCGCAGCTATGTGTTGACGCAAAATTGCACCTTAGTTCTGCTTTCACCTGTTGCCGGAGGCTAAGACATGACCGAGCTGCAACGTATTCAGGACACGGCTTTAAGCCTTGATGACTTTGATACAATTCAAAACCATCCCGAATGTGGTGGGATTGGTATTTTTATTGGTACCGTACGTAATCATCATGAAGGACGGGTGGTTAAAGCTTTAAAATACACGGCTTATAAACCGATTGCTGAAAAAATGATTCGAGAAATCGAGCAAGCAGTTAAGGCAAAATACGATGTATCCTATGTTCAGGTCGTTCATCGAATTGGTGCTTTAGATATTGGCGAAAAAGCCATTATTGCGGTTGCCTATGCTGCCCATCGAAAAGAAGCCTTTTTGGCGTGTGAAGAAGCTGTGGAACGTGTGAAACACGAAGTGCCGGTTTGGAAAGAAGAGTTTTATCTCGATGGTACAAGTCAATATGTTGCGGGTTGTTGTATCCGGCATGATGTTGAAACTGAACATCATCATTCACATGAATGAATTTTATTTGAAGCAAACATCTGTATAGCATGTAAAACATGGCATCTACTCAATATTGTTCAAAATTATTGAGTAGATGTTTAAGATGTGAAGCATAGACAATGACGCATTATGAATAGATTGGATTTATTCAAAATTCTCGCAGCGAGGGCATGCAAGTGGATCAAAACGATAAAGGCCAACAGTTAGATCAAAACGTAAATGTGCAAGAAAATACTCCTTTTGCACGAATTGAGTCTTATACCCAGCCTGCCGGTGGTTGGGGCGCGTTGCTGAGTGTTGCAAAGAATTTAAAGCGTCAGGACATTATTAAAAAAGGTTCTATCACGCTGTTAAATGTGAACCAACCGACTGGCTTTGACTGTCCGGGTTGTGCATGGCCTGAAAAGAAAGATACCCATGCATTTAATTTTTGCGAAAATGGCGCCAAAGCTGTGGCCTTTGAAGCCACCAGTAAGCGTGTTACGGCCGATTTTTTTGCCAACCATACGGTCAGTTGGTTAGCGGAACAAAACGATTTTTACTTAGAAGATTTGGGCCGTTTAACCGAGCCTATGCGCTACGATGCCGCAACCGATAAATATCTGCCAATTTCATGGGAAGCGGCGTTTCAGCTGATTGCGGAACATTTAAATGCCTTAGAACATCCAAATGAAGCGGCATTTTATACCTCTGGACGCGCCAGTAACGAAGCTGCTTTTTTATATCAATTGTTTGTTCGCAGCTTTGGGACCAACAATTTCCCCGATTGCTCGAATATGTGCCATGAAACCACAAGCGTGGGTTTAAAAGATGCTGTGGGTTTAGGCAAAGGCACGGTAACTTTAGATGATTTTGATCAAGCCGAAAGCATTTTTAGTTTCGGGCATAATCCGGGGACCAATCATCCGCGGATGTTAGCAACATTGCGTGAAGTGTCGCGCCGTGGCGGAACAATTATTGCAATTAATCCGATTAAAGAACGTGGATTAGAGCGCTTCCAAGACCCGCAAGCTGCAATTGAAATGATGACCAATAGCAGCACGCCAATTAGCCGCTATTATTTTCAGCCCAAAATTGGCGGCGATTATGCGCTGATGTTTGGCATGATGAAACACCTTTATGAGTGGGATAAACAAGCCCTAGCATCGGGTAAAGCGGGGTTATTTGACCGAGCGTTCATTGAACAACACACGGTGGGTTTCGATGCGATGTTGCAAGAAATTGACCGCACCGAATGGGCGCTGATTTATCAATATTCTGGATTGACGGCTGAAAAATTAGAATCGCTTGCAAAACTGTTTGCAGAGTCCAACCGGACTATTTTTTGTTGGGGTATGGGCATTACCCAGCATCGTCACGGTACATCAAATATTCATATGCTGGCGAATTTATTGTTAGCAAAAGGGCAAGTCGGCCGTGCAGGTTCTGGTCTGTGTCCGGTACGAGGGCACAGTAATGTGCAAGGCGACCGGACGATGGGTATTAATGAACATCCAAATCCTCAATTTTTAGACCGTTTAGATCAAGTTTTTGGGATTAAATCACCACGTGAAGATGGTTTTGGTGTGGTTGAAACCATTCAAGCTATGTACGATGGTGCGGTTAAAGTGTTTATTGGTTTGGGCGGTAACTTTGCTGTGGCCACACCAGACACTGTATATACGCAAGAAGCCTTAAAACGTTGTTCGTTGGTGGTAAATGTTGCGACCAAGTTGAACCGTAGCCATTTGGTGTGTGGTAAAGATGCTTTGGTTTTACCATGTTTAGGTCGAACAGAAGTCGATCAGCAATTGCACGGACCACAAGCCATTTCTGTTGAAGATTCAATGAGCAACGTGCATTTGTCTGCGGGGCGTAATGCACCTGCATCGGAAAGTTTACTTTCAGAGCCCGATATTGTGGCACGTATGGCTGAAGCCACCTTAAAAGAAAGTCAGGTGAAATGGCGTTGGTATATCGAAAATTACGACCGCATTCGTGATTCGATTGCTGAAGTTTTTGATGAATTTAAAGATTTTAATGCGCGTGTTTATCCACCGGGTGGTTTTCATCTTGAACATCCAGCCAATAAACATATTTGGAATACGCCAGTTGGTAAGGCTAGATTCTTAATTAAACCGTTGCTTGATGTGTATGAAGATCAGGAAAATCAATATTCTAAGCAATATACGCAGCGTAAAATTTACACCTTAATGACCACGCGCTCGCACGATCAATACAACACCACGTTGTATGGTTTGGATGACCGTTATCGTGGTGTATTTGGGCAGCGCCGTGTACTGTTTATGAATCAACACGATATTGATGCTGCTGGATTTGTGGCTAATCAATGGGTGGATATTGAAAGTATTTTCTCTGACGGCGTGCAGCGAATTGTGAAAAGTTTCAGAATCGTACCGTACGATATTCCTGTAGGAAGTTTGGCGGCGTATTATCCCGAAACCAATCCATTGGTTGCGCTGAGTAGTCACGATCCTGCGGCAAAAATTCCTGCATCTAAAAGCGTACCTGTTGTATTACATGCAGGAGCCGCGCCGACCCATTTTAATTTAGAAGAAACAGTCGATGCCGAAACCATCGCATAACATGGCCTTTTAAGTGAAAGTGGTGTTGCAATAAGAGGGTTTTTGGACTCTCTTATTTTTTGAATAAGGATGAAATAATTGAGTATTCCCATAAAAGGTTATGAGCAGGTATCGGTACAACGCTTTCAAGCTGGGCAGTCGCAGGCGACATTCGATGAAGTGGTGCAAGAATATCCTATTGCATTGGTTTATAACGGGATTTCTCATGCAGTGATGATGGCCACACCTGTGGATATTGAAGTATTTGCAAAAGGGTTTAGCTTATCTGAAGGGATTATTTCAAGTTTATCCGAACTTTATGCTATTGAAGTTCATTATAATTCATTGGGCATACAAGTTGAAATGGAAATTTCGACACGAGCATTTGTGGCTTTGAAGCAGCAGCGTAGGGCGTTAATTGGACGAACAGGATGTGGTTTGTGTGGCATAGAAAGCTTAAAGCAGTTCCATTTTGATTTGAAAACAATTAGTCACAAAGCTAACTTAAATTGGCTTAAAGATATTCCAAATGCAATTCAGCAACTGAAACAAAATCAACCGATTAGTGCTGTAACTGGTGGTGCCCATGCGGCGGCTTGGGTTGAAAATGGAAACATCGTTGCCTTATTTGAAGATGTAGGCCGCCATAATGCGCTCGATAAATTACTTGGTTTTATTGCAACTGAAAATATTGCTCGATCGAATGGCTTTGTTGTTATGACCAGTCGCGCCAGTTATGAGCTTATTCGAAAATGCGCTATTTTCGATATTGCGATGATTGCAACTATTTCAGCACCGACCAGTATGGCGATAGAAATGGCAAAAACAGCAGGGATGACCTTAGTTAGTTTCTGTAGGCAGAATGGTTTTGTTTGTTATGGTTAGTTTGCTGACAGCTTAATTCACTAGATTCTAGACTAGCAGAATTTCACTCACTTACTTCATGTAATGATTAATATCATTAATCATTTGTTTTGTAGGTTAATTTAAGAAATAAAATATCTGAATAAAAAGCAAACGTTTAAGAGGTATCTGGTCTATATTTTTCTTGATTTATGCTTAAAGAATGAATATGATGCAACTACTTTAGGCGTATAGCTCAGTTGGTTAGAGCGCTACGTTGACATCGTAGAGGTCTCCAGTTCGAGTCTGGATATGCCTACCAGTTTATTTATATAAACTCCTAAGGTTTTAAATTGGGTCAAAATTAGACTTAATTACACAATAAGGGCCTATAGCTCAGTTGGTTAGAGCAGCGGACTCATAATCCGTTGGTCCACAGTTCAAGTCTGTGTGGGCCCACCATATAAAACAACCACTTACGTGCATTAATCGTAAGTGGTTTTTTAATACCTAAATCCATGTAAGTAATATGTAAGCAGAATAAATCTGTATGAGCAAAAATGCTTTATAATGATATAGCCTGTTCTATTATTACTTTATCGAATCTTGCTAAATTTACCAATAGCGTAATATAGAAACGTGATTTTGGAAGTCATATTCCAATCTTGGTAGATATTTTTAAGAATAATACAGTGTACGAAAGTTGACTCAACTTCTCTATAGTGTAAATAGTCTTTTAAAAAAGCACAAACCGTTATTAGTCATAGCTTTTATCCCAATTAATCCTTCAATATCCCGCTTTAGCCCGTATGACTCAAGTGCATAACGAGCTATAAACTCACATCTTAATCATGGTGGAAAAACATGCTATTTAGCTTAGATTTTTAGTGGGTTCACCTTTGTATACTGAATCCCTGGTGTTTTTTTGTACTATTGTTGCCACTTTATGGTAAATTTATGTAAAAGATAGGATATAAAAATTAAAAAAAGTATTTTCAAGCACTTAAATAAAATAAAACATTTTACAAATCACTATATTGTTTAAATAGATAACAATTAGAAGTATTTTTTATTAATTTTGTTAGATTTGTCACATTTTGTTGTTAGTATGCGCGACTCAAAATTAACACCCTTGTATGTTTTTATTTCTAGAGATTGTATGAAAACTTTTCAAATTTTAGCGCCAATTTTCTTATTATCGTTTGTCCCATCGGCGGCATTCGCAGTTGATGGAACTATTACTTTTAATGGTCAGTTAGTTGATAGCACATGTACACCCACAGTCATTGGTGGTTCGACTCCTGGGGCTAAGGGCGCTGATGCAACGGTAACGTTGCCTACACTAAATGTATCTGCTTTACCTGCTGCCGATACGACAGGTGGTCTAACTAAATTTGGTATTTCATTAAATGGGGGGGCAGGTACCACTAATGGATGTATTTTAGGGTCTGATACTTCTAAAACAGCGACGCCATACTTTGAGCCTGAAGCAGGTAAAGTCAATGATGCTGGTCGTCTAAAAAATACAGATGAGCAGACTAAGAAAGTTGTTGATATTCAACTCTTAACTGATCAACAACGGGTGATTAACTTATCTAAAGATAAAGCTGATCAAGAGTCGCCTACAGCCAAGTTGGACGGTAATAATTATGTTTACAATTACTTTGCTCGCTATTACGCAACAGATAAAACTGTAGCTGGAAAGGTAACAGCTTCTGTTAGCTATAGCATTATCTACAAGTAATAAGAAGGAAAAATAATATGCGTTCTAAATTGTCAATGCTGGTTAGTGTATTTGCGCTGTCTACGATTACGCATGCAGGCGTAGTCATTACTGGTACGCGTATTATTTTTCCCTCTAATCAGAGTACGGTTACTGTTCAGCTGAATAATCAATTAAAACAACCTGCTTTAATACAGTCATGGCTAGATGATGGTGACCCAAGTAAAATTCCTTCAGCCGATAAAATTCCATTTATCTTAACGCCTCCAATTACAATGATTGAAGGTAATAAAGGGCAAATGATTCGTCTAGTTTCTAAAGGAACTGAGACTTTACCGAAAGATCGTGAGAGTTTATTTTGGTTTAATATTTTAGATATTCCTCCAACAACTGAAACTGCCCAGAATCAGCTGAATATTTCAATTCGTTCACGAATTAAAGTTTTTTACCGTCCTACTAAATTAAATATGGTGCAAGAAAAAGCATTTACATCTGTGAAATTTAGCTATAACGAGGCAGACAAAACTTTAAAAATTAATAATCCATCACCTTATTTTTTAAACTTTTTAAATCTAGATTTTAATCCTCAAAAAGAACATTTAGTTTATACCGATCCACTTATGATCGCTCCTTTTTCAGAAAGTAAGATTCAGCCCAAGCTGAATTTTAAACCAACTCAAATGATATATACCCTTATAAATGATTATGGTTCTAATCAGCCCTACACAATAGACCTGAAATAATCTGTAAATTCATGAAACGTAGCTTATTAAGTATACTCATCCTTGTCCAAATGCAGTCTATTTTCGCAGATGATGATTTAGACCCGAACGTATCAAATTCAAAACCTTTACAGGCGGAAAATAATAAAACTCTTTACAGCTATGATACGCATGCTCTTTTCGGTGGTGCAAGTCAAGATATTGATTTGCGTCAATATACTCGTGCTAATGCTGTGACTTCAGGTCTTTATTCAGTGAACACGAGTATTAATAATCGGAGTATAGGAAATTTAAATTTAAAGTTTGATCATCTTGACGCAAGCCAAGATGCTGTCTTGTGTATCGATTCAGATTTATTAGAAAAACTAGATTTGAAAGAAGAAGTCTTGCAACGACTGCCTCATAAAGAATGTCTAACCATTAAAGACATTAATTCAGATGCTTATTATGATTTTGATCGATCGCAATTAGAACTTAATTTTTCTTTACCTTTAGTAATTACGAACAATCGACCGGCAGGTTATATTGCACCAGATCGCTTTGATAAAGGTATTAGTTCTGCTTTTATCAGTTATGATTTTAATACCTATCGTTATCAATATAATCATGAACAGGCATCGGTTAGTAATTATTTAAATTTGGCTGGTGGTATTAACCTTGGTGGATTTAATTATCGACATGAAGGGAGTTTTGATTCTCAAGGTTCTCGTTTAGGTACATATCATTCATCATTAAATACGCTTTCAACAGACATACTTGCATTAAAATCACGTATCACGATAGGGGATTTTAATACTCAAGCTTACGATATTGACTCTGCACAAATTCGAGGTGCGCAGCTTGCAACTGATATGAGTATGCGCCCGATGTCACAGCGGAGTTATGCGCCACTCATTAAAGGTAATGCCAATACAAATGCCTTGGTTTCTATTTTTCAAGGTGGGCGTAAAGTGTATGAACGATCTGTTCCTGCGGGTAATTTTGAAATCAATGATCTTACAGCGATTAGTTCTAATGGTAATCTCACGGTGCAGGTTACTGAAAATGGAGGTGAAAAACATAGTTTTATTGTTCCTCTACAGGGCAACTTTAATTTAATTCGTTTGGGGCAATTGAATTATAGTGCTGCGACAGGTAAATATAAAATTAATCAGAAAGTAACGGATACCTATATTTCACAATTGAGCTTGGAATATGGTCTGAGCAACTATGTGAGTATTCATTCTGGTGTAAATTTGAGTCAGCCATATAAAAGCTATCTATTGGGGTTGGGGAGTAATACTTTCTTTGGTGGTTTTAAAGTAGATATCGAACATGCTGATGCTGAATTATTAAATCAGCTGCATAAAGGCAATAAATATCAAGCCTCATATCAGTTTAATTTTAAGCCAACACAAACAAATATAACCCTAAATGCTCAGTATCAAGATAAAGAATTTTTGAGTATGAACAATACGCTTTCATTACTTAATTATAATGACTTAGCTGAATCAGAAATAGAAAATATTTTTCAAACCTATCGGTTAAAACAGCAGCAGAATATTTCGCTGTATCAAAATTTAAAAGATAAATGGGGCACATTTTATGTTAGTGCTTCTCGTAATGAATATTGGAACGCGAATAAAGACTATATGCAGTATAATGTTGGATATGCGAACTTTTTTAAAAAATTGAATTACTCAATCAACTTTTCACAAAGCTCTACATCCTTCTATGATAATAAAACTGAAAGACGTATTTATTTAACATTTACACTACCTTTAGATTGGTCTAATAAACACGCGAACCTATATTCAAATATACAGCATAGTGATATCGCAGGAAATCCAACCTCTGCAGTTATTGGGGTATCTGGTACACTAGGTTCAAATAATCAAATGGATTATGGTCTATCCGTAAATAGTAATATAGACGGTTATCAGAATAATCAGTCTTTATCTGCTAGCGTAGGATATAACCTGCCGCAAATTAGACTAAATAGTGTTGCTAGTATTTCAAATACTGATCAACAATTTGGTTTTAGTGCTCAGGGTGCATTTGTTGCACATCGACATGGCATAACGGCAAGCAATGCGATTGCTGACACATTTACGATTATTCATGCCGATGGCGCAACCGATGCAGATGTTAATAATGCTTGGGGTGTAAAAATTGATCGCTTTGGTAATGCGATTTATTCAAGTCTTTCACCCTATGAAGTAAACGAGCTCAGTGTGGACACGAGAAACCTTCCTGTTAATGTTAATCTGAAAGCAAACCAAGCAGAAATTATCCCTCGTCGTTACAGTTCTACTTTGATTGAATTCGAAACAGAAAAAACATCAAATTTGCTGTTTAATGTTCATACGGATAAAGGAGTAGAAATCCCAATCGGTGCGCAGGCAATGGATTCAAAAAATAATATTCTAGGTGTTTTTGGTCAGTCAAATCAGTTGTTTATTGAAAAAGAGAAATTTTTGAAATCTAAAGAAATATTTGTTTATTGGGGGGCTATAAATACGCAATCCTGTGTCATTAAAATACCATCTAAGATCAACCTTTCTAAAAAGGCGAAAAGCAAAACCTTCCAAATCATCGATGTGGAGTGTAGATAATGCATCCTTATATTCATTATTTTACTTTTTTTAATCTTATGCTTTTATCAGGAAACATCTGGGCTGCCCAGCAGAGTTGTAATAATGGTGGTAATGCAGCAAGTAAATTGCATCCGTCAAACACAAGGGCTGCTGTTGACCAAAATCTGAATTCGGGAGATGTGAAAAATATACTCACACCCGAACAGCAGTCTATTGTAGGTAGTAGCCTCATAAAATGTAACATTCGGAAATATAATGGTGTAGACGGTCAACAGCAAATGTTAGCTGGAACAAAAACGGCAACATTTAACCCTTTTTTTAATAGTAATATTTCATCAAATATGCAAAAAACATTTAATGGTAAAAGTTACTATAAAATAGTGAATACAAGTAATAAATTTATAAACGATTATGCGTATATTTATTTTTCTTATAGTGATAACACCGCAAAAGCACCAGAATATACTTTGAATGAACCAAACGGAAATATTCGTACACTAGATACATATACACAAGGTTTAAAAATTCATAATTTATCTATAGCGTTCGATAAAGCACCGATACAGCCGATCACGAATGTGCCTATTAAAATTGGTAGTTTAGATGTTGCGTGGACGAGGCAAGAACCAAACCAAAAATATTACGATATAAATGGAACGATAAAGCCAGACCAATCTAGCCAGCAGGACGCTAGCTTCACAACTTCAGCAACTCAAGTTGCTCAAATTCGATTAAACATAACGCCGTATTCATTAAAAACATGTAATGTGAATAGCCCTAATGTCGTATTACCAACCATGTCAACACATACATTGAAAAATGTTGGCGATACAGCAGGAAAAACCAACTTTACAGTTAAAGCAACGTGCACATCTGGCTTAGAAAATACACTTTTGTATAGCACTATAGTAGATAATCAAGATGTTGGCAGTTCTCAAATAGAAAAGGCTTCTAAAGGCGTTTTAATAAATGCTGAAACACCAAGTGCATCTAAGAATGTTGCTATACAGATTTTTGATGCAAAAACGAATATGCCTGTAACATTGGGTGTAGAAACAGAATTTGGTACTACATCACAAGATAAAGATAATCCAATAGCGAGTAGAGGCTACTATGCAAAATATTATAAATTGGATTCAGCTAATACATCTGCTGGAACATTAAACTCGACAGCAACAGTGACGGTGATGTACAAATAACGTGGCGAAAAAACTTTATAGATTAAAGATCGTTGATTTACTAGGCTAAATTCAGTTTTCCTGATGATCAAATTTTAGGATATTACCAAATTTAGTCACTTTTTAAACATCTAAATAAGCGTAATAAAACGGATAAATTATTATAATTTAACCCTTTATTTATTATTTCTATGTGCTCGTTTGTGGAATAGGCGAATCAGAGTTTGCTTGACGCGACTTTTTAGTTAAAATGCTTCTTTAAAACTCACTAAAACTAAATGGTTTTCATCTTCAATAGAAGCAAGCAAAATCATTTATCCTTTACTGGAGAAAAAACATGCAATGGACTAAACCTGCTTTTACAGATTTACGCATTGGTTTTGAAGTGACAATGTACTTCGAAGCACGCTAATAGCTAAGACCCTGTTAAACTCATAAGCCCTAGATTTCTAGGGCTTATATATTTTTATAAGTATTATTTTATGTATATTCATGTTTTAGGTTCAGCCGCAGGTGGGGGTTTCCCACAGTGGAATTGTAATTGTGCAAACTGTAATGGCCTGCGTCAAGGCACCATTCAAGCCAAGCCACGTACACAATCCTCCATTGCAGTGTCAGAAAATGGCATCGACTGGGTGCTATGTAATGCCTCTCCTGATATTCGTCAGCAATTATTTGACTTTAAAGCCGCGCAACCCGCACGACAATTGCGTGACACAGGCATTAAATCTGTGGTGTTGATGGACAGTCAAATTGACCATACCACAGGGCTCTTAACCCTACGCGAAGGTTGCCCAATGGAAGTATGGTGTACTGAAATGGTACATCAGGATTTAAGCACAGGCTTTCCGTTATTTAATATGCTCAAGCATTGGAATGGTGGTTTGCAGCATAAACTCATCGATCCTAAACAAGCCTTTAAAATTGATGGTTTTGAAAACTTAGAATTCATTCCATTGATTATTCGTAGTGCTGCACCACCATATTCACCGCATCGCCATGATCCACACGATGGCGACAACATTGCTTTAGTGATTAAAGACCATAAAACCCAAAAACAACTGTTTTATGCACCGGGGCTTGGCAAAATCAGTGATGACATCATGCAAATTATGGCAGATTCAGACTGTGTGATGATTGACGGTACCTTGTGGCAAGATGATGAAATGCAACAATGTGGCGTGGGCACAAAAACAGGTCGTGAAATGGGGCATTTATATATTGGTGGTGAAGAGGGTTCGTTGTCGTATTTAGATCAACTGAGTAAACCGCGTAAGGTGTATATCCACATCAATAACACCAATCCAATTTTAAATGAACAGTCGGCACAATTTGCCGAATTGCAAGCGCATCAAGTCGAAGTGGCTTTTGATGGCATGCAGATTGAATTGTAAAAGGGCAATGCCATGACCGCAAAACCGCAAGCACTTTCGACGGCCGAATTTGAGCAAGCCATTTTGGCCAAAGGGCAGTATTATCATATTTATCATCCATTTCATGTGATGATGTATGAAGGAAAAGCCACGCAACAGCAAATTCAAGCTTGGGTTGCAAACCGTTACTACTACCAAATTAATATTCCACTGAAAGATGCGGCGATTATGGCAAATTGTCCTGATCATCGAGTGCGTCAAGAGTGGATTCAGCGCATGATTGACCAAGATGGCGTTTATCCAGACGGTGGCGGGCGTGAAGCGTGGTTACGTTTAGCTGAGGCTGTGGGGCTGACCCGTGAGCAAGTGATGTCGGAAGAATTGGTGCTGCCTGCGGTGCGTTTTGCGGTAGATGCCTATGTCAGTTTTGCTCGCCGTGCCACTTGGCGTGAGGCGGCAAGTAGTTCTTTAACTGAATTATTTGCACCGCAAATTCATCAGTCGCGTTTAGATTCATGGCCTGCGCATTATCCGTGGATTAGTGAAGCCGGTTATGACTATTTTCGTTCACGCTTAAGTCAAGCCCGCCGTGATGTTGAACACGGTATGAGCATTACCCTTGAATCATTCACTGAATATGACGAGCAACAGCGCATGCTCGAAATTTTACAATTCAAACTCGATATTTTGTGGACGATTTTAGATGCGTTGTCGCTGGCCTATGTTCACAATCAAGCACCATATCAAAGCGTCACCCGTGATCGCGTTTGGCACAAAGGATTATTTAAAGCATGAGTATTGCAAATTTTGATGTGACTCAAATACCCACGTGGCGACACGGTTACCGCTTTCAATTTGAAGCTGCGCAAAATCGCCATGTGATTTTGTATCCTGAAGGCATGATTCAGCTCAACGAAAGCGCTTCCGCCATTGGGCAGCATATTGATGGTGAACAATCCGTTGCTGATATTATTGCAGTACTGAAACAACAATTTGGTGATATCGATGCAATTGGCAATGATGTGATTGAATATATGTTGGTGGCTGAACAACAACATTGGATTGAGTTTAAATGAGTCAGGCTGTGGGCTTGCCACTGTGGCTTTTGGCAGAGTTGACCTATCGTTGTCCGTTACAATGCCCGTATTGTTCCAATCCGCTGGATTATGCCAAATATAAAGACGAACTCAGCACCCAACAATGGTGTGATGTGTTTGATCAGGCACGAAACATGGGTGCGGTGCAGCTGGGTTTTTCGGGTGGAGAACCGTTAGTTCGTCAAGACTTAGAGCAATTGGTGGCACATGCCCATGGTTTAGGGTTTTATACCAATTTAATTACCTCCGGGATGGGATTAACCGAGAACCGAATTGCCGCTTTAAAACAAGCTGGTCTTGACCATATTCAGGTGAGTTTCCAAGCCAGTGACCCTGTGGTCAACAATGCTTTAGCAGGTTCAAAACATGCCTTTGAACAAAAGTATGACATGAGCCGATTGGTCAAAAAATATGAATATCCGATGGTGCTCAATTTTGTGATTCATCGGCATAATATCGACCAAATTGATCAAATTATTGAGCTGTGTATAGAGCTTAATGCCGACACCGTTGAATTGGCGATTTGCCAATTTTATGGTTGGGCATTTGAAAATATGCAGGGCTTGTTGCCGACCAAAGCACAGCTCGTCCGCGCTGAACGTATTACCAATGAATATCGTGAAAAATTAAAGCAACAAAAGCATCCGTGTAAACTTATTTTTGTGGTGCCTGATTATTATGAAGAACAGCCCAAAGCCTGCATGAATGGCTGGGGTAAAATCTTTTTAACGGTTGCGCCTGATGGTACAGCTTTGCCATGTCATGCTGCACGACAATTACCTTTGAGTTTTCCCAATGTAAAACAGACGCCACTTACTGAAATTTGGTACGATTCAGAGGGTTTTAATGCCTTTCGGGGCGATGCCTGGATGCCTGAGCAATGCCGCAGTTGCGATAAAAAAGATCGTGATTTTGGTGGCTGTCGTTGTCAGGCGTTTATGCTGACGGGGGACGCCAAAAATGCCGATCCTGTCTGTGGAAAATCGCCGTATCATCATTTAATTGAGCAGGCACGAGAGCAAAGCCATCAAGCGGTTGATTTAGATCAGCTTCAATTTAGAAATAGCAAAAACTCAAAAAAATATCTGCAACAGCGGATTGAACTGATACAAACCGATTGATCTATAGATACAGCTTAAACAAGGATATTAGCCATGCAGCCGTTGATTTTTGATGGTCATAATGATGCTTTAACACGGCTCTGGTTAAGTGATGCTGCTGATCCAGTTGCTGCTTTTTTAAATGGTGGTTTGGCAACTGAAATGGATTTACCACGTTGCCAACAAGCTCACTTTTTAGGGGGGATGTTTGCGGTATTTATTCCACCATTTGCTTATGTAAAACAGCATCATCCTAATAAGATTGTTGATTTAAATGCCACTGAGTTTAGTCGCGCTGAAATGCAGCAGATTGTGCAACAACAAATTGCACTTTTACACGATTTGGTGGCACGTTCACAGCAGCAATTACAATTGTGTACCACAGTCGACCAGATTAAAAATTGTCAGAACAATAAGCAAATCGCGATTGTGATGCATATGGAAGGTGCTGAAGCACTCGATGCCAATTTGTTTTTATTGGATGATTGGTATGCAGCAGGTTTGCGTAGTATAGGCGCATTGTGGAATCGCACAAGTTTGTTTGGACATGGTTTAAATGCCAGTTTTCCACATTCGCCCAATACGGGCGAGGGCTTGACTCGATTAGGCAAACAGCTCATCACAAAAGCTGCGCAGCTGAACATGGTGGTGGATGTGTCGCACATGAACGAAGCTGCATTTTGGGATAGTGCCGAAATTTTAGCGCAGTGTGATCAGCCAGTTGTGGCGACCCATTCCAATGCACATGCATTGTGCCCGCAAGCAAGAAATTTAACCGACAGTCAATTGGCTGCAATAGCAGCAAGTCAGGGCATGGTTGGCGTCAATTTTGATACTGCATTTTTACGTGCTGATGGACAGCGCAATAAATACACCTCAATTGATGTCTTACTCGACCACATTGAATATTTAATGCAAAAACTAGGTGAAACACGGGTGGGTTTTGGTTCGGATTTTGATGGTGGGTGTTTAAGTGATGAAATTGGCGATGTGACGGGCTTGCAAAAAATTGTCAGTAAAATGCAGCAACGAGGTTATACAAATCGCTTGATTGAGCAAATCTGTAAAGACAACTGGTTCAATGTGTTAGCGCGGATTTGGAAAAAGTAACCGATCAATAAATGTCATTTTCCCTTTGTCATTGATGAATCGGTGATGCTAAACATCGCTAAAGTTATATTCAAACAGCGACGAATCACTTGGATTCGTGGCTGTATTTAGAAGAAAACCAAATTAAAACTTCATGTTCATCCGCAACCAATAATTGCGTCCCATGTTGTTAAATTGCTCATTTGCTGCATAACCAAATGCTGCCACGCCGGCTTTATTTAAATGCTCGGCATAGCTGCGGTTAAATAAATTATCAATACCGATGGCAACATCTAAATTAGATGTGATGTTGTAGGCAGCATTGATGGCAAAGGTATTGAATGCTTTGCTTTGGCTCATGTCGTATCCGACAATATTACCTTCATTTAAGCTCACTCGATTCTGTGCGGCAACCACACGCCACAACACACCTAAGCTATATTGATCTTGGGTGTAGCGTAAGTTAAAACGCGCTTCAAGCGGTGCAATTTGTGGTAGTGGGCGATGGTCGGTGGTGTTCTGCCCCCATGCATACATGGTTGAAACATCGGCTTGGAGTTGATCGGTAAATTGATAGCCAACGCCTGCTTCTGCGCCTGCAATCACAGCATCGACATTGCGTATAGATGGAGTATGTTGATATCCCACCAAAATAAAATCATTGATTAAACCTGCATAGGCTGAAGCCCAAACGTTCCATGCTTGATGTTGCATGTTAAAACCGATGTCCAATTGGGTGGTTTTTTCGGTCTTTAAATCAGCCAGTGTTTTGCCAAGTCTTGAGGCACGTACGAATTCCCAATAATCGGGCGTGCGTTCAACATAACCAATCCCTGCATAGGTTTTTAAATCATATTGAGGGAAGCTATTTTCAAGACGAATAAATCCACTTGGATTGGTTTCAGTTCTGTTTTGGTTGTTTTTGTTATTGTTAAATTCCACATGATCCAGCCGTGCGCCAGTCACTACATTTGTGCTATCGCTGAGGGCATAATTCCATTCGCTAAAGGCGCCATAAGACTGAAAAGCCAAACTTTTGCGACCATTGTTGACGTGTTGATTGTGTTGACTGTCGAGCCCAGACACAATGCTGAGTTTGTCCCATGTGGTGGTTATTGCAGTGCGTGCATTTAAGGTACGCCGTGACACTTCAGAGGCCATACCACGCATAACAGGGGTGCGTAAGCTAAAATTGTCCATAATATGGTCGTTGTAATTGTAGTCAATTTGCGCTTCAATTTTTGTAATGACATCGCTAATGTTTTGTTGTTCGGCATGTAAACCTAAGCTTTGTCGTTTAAATTGTGCGCCGTCCATGCCACGTCCTGCATAAGCTGCATTACCATCACTAGTGCCACCACGTAATTCAAGCCACGTATCTTGAGTGGGTTTCCAGCCCAAAGCTAAATCTGCATTCCATTTTTCCCAAGAGGAATGCACGCTGTTGCCATGACCATCTTGATAGTCATTCGACACAGAACGATTGGCATTCAGGCGTGCATATAAATCATCGCGACCAACTGCTGTTTCAAGATTATGATCCACCCGTCCATAACGACCGACTAAAACACTGGCTTGACCTTGAAGGTTTTGATTCGGCTGAAAATGTACTGGTTTGCGCTTAAAAAGCACCGTTGCCGCCGAACCTGTATTGGCATATTGCACGGTTTCAGGGCCTTTAATCACAGTAATTTGGTCGTAACTTTCTGGGTTAATATAAGAAGTTGGCGCATCCATCCGCCCGGGGCATGCACCTAAATTTTCGGTGCCATCGGTTAAAATTTTAATTCTTGAACCGAACATGCCGCGGAAAGTCACGTCGCCATTGCTTCCGCCATTACGAATGGCATTAAAGCCCATGATGCTTTGTAAATAATCTGCGCCATCCGTTGCAGGCACGGGTTGAATCGGTTGCTTCGGATCAGCCTGAATCATCAGCCCATTCGAGAGGTGATCATTTTGCGAGGTCACCACAATTGGCGTTAAATTGTGCGTTGGGGCATCTTCTGCATGGGAGAATGCAGGATTGATGCTAAGCAATAATGCTGCGGCTAAAGGTTGTAATAAAAATTGTGGTCGAGTCATGACGATTTATCTCAAAACATAAATATGCGCTACGCAGAAAAAACGCGTAGAAATACAGCACATTGCCAAATAAAAATTGACAACGTGTTAGGTCAGAAGCTGACCTTAAAAGCAATATTTAGGCGTAAAGCGGCGGGGCTCGACCTTGAGGACACAGAAATAAACGACGTAAATCAAAGAAAACATAGGCCAATGTCGCCAATAAAATAAGGCGAACAAGTAGCGCGATTTCAATTAAATCGAGGTTGATTTCAGTGAGAGGTGATAATTGATGGTAAAGCTGACAAAAATGACAGTGTTTAAGCATATCGTCATGTGTTGACGATGTTTTCATTTTGCTCATGTCATGCTGCATGTCTTGCATCATCATGTGATGTTCGGACATTGACATGCTGTGTTGGTCTAAAGCAACACTAATCTCTGCACAGACGAGATTGGATTGCATGGTTTTAGGCATCGCAATTTGCCAAAACACAAGGTTTTGTAACAAAAGTGCCAGTAGGCCAAACGTGAATCCAAATTGCCGCATTGAGGGAAGAAAACTTAATTTAAACTTAAAACGGTGTGTAGGGTACATGAACTTGTTAAGATATGCCATCTTTGGGTTTAGGCATTGTAGGGTCTATGGATAAAAAATCGGCAAGAACGCCCATTTTTCGTCAATTATTACAGATGTTGCATGTGCAAGTCGGTGTATTGGTTGCGCCATTTATTTTTATTGCTGCACTAACAGGGCTGTTGTATGCCTTAACGCCACAAATTGAAAATAGTATTTATCAGCAGCAATTATTTGTCGATCAAGTCAAAAAAAACGCAGCACAACCGCTAAGCGCACAAATTCGTGCAGCGCAACATTTTTTACCTGAACGGGCGCAAATTGTCGCAGTACGTCCGGCAGCAACTTTGAATGCAACCACCCGAATTATTTATTTGGATGTTCATCAACCTGAACAAACCATCGCACTGTTTGTGAATCCTTATACTTTGGCGGTTCAAGGGCGTTTGCCCGTATATGGCACCAGTGGCGTATTGCCCATGCGCACCTTTTTAGATAATTTACATCGTAATTTATTGATAGGGACGTATGGCCGTGCCTATAGCGAACTGGCGGCCAGTTGGTTAGGTGTTTTAGCGCTGACGGGTTTTTTACAATTGTACCGTAAGCGTAAAAAAAAGACTCAACATCAAAGCAATGTCACATCAAAACAGTGGCACAGCTGGGTGGGTTTGGCTTTTTTCCCGATGCTGATTTTTTTCTCTGCTACGGGTTTAACATGGTCAAATTGGGCGGGGGCGAATATTGCCAAATTTCGTCATTGGGCCAATAGTGATACCCCAAGTTTAAATACACAATTGCATACATTGGCTGGACAAAGCAGCACACTTGTAGATGCACACGCCGAACATCATATGCACATGCAGATGGCACAGCAAAATCTGATAGATCCTAACCAGTTCGATGTCATTCAACAGCTTGCACGTCGGCAAGGCTTAAACGCAGCGGCCTTGCAAATTAAACCGAATATTGAAGCCAACCAAGCATGGACAGTTGAAGAAATTCAGCACAAATGGCCAATTAAAATTGATGCTTTGGCCATTGATATGCAGCAACTCAAAGTGGTTGATCGCCTGCATTTTAAAGATTTTCCACTTTCGGCAAAGCTGACCCGCTGGGGAGTTGATGCGCATATTGGGGTGTTGTTTGGCTGGATTAATCAGTTGATTTTAATCTTTAGCGCGACTGCAATTTTGCTGTTAATTGCTTTGGGATATTACAGTTGGCTAAGTCGTGTTGAGGTCAAGAAAACCTTGCAAAATGCGCCGCGTTTGTGGATGTCGCTTTGGCAGAAGGCGACAGCTTTACAATGCGGTATCGCACTGGTTGTTTTAATAGCGCTATATTTTATAGTGCCTGTTTGGGTGGTCAGTTTGGTGTTACTGCAATTCTTATGTTGGATAGGTACAAAGCTAACTAGAAATCAGATAAGTTGATTAGTTTATGATTTATAGGGAATAAACTTTGCTAAGCATCACATCGCATTTTACAAACTTCACTTTTGTAGATTAAACATCTTGCAATTGTTGTTGCAATAACGATGTTCGATAAGGACTATCTTCAGGTAAAATCTCGAGTAAACGTTCGATGGCGTCTATCCGTTCGGGGTTGTGTTGTATCAACTTAAATAATAGTTCTGGGTTAGTACAATGATAAATATGATGACTTAAGCGTGCATCGAACGCGTCACGCCAAGCGCGTAAAAAAGGGCTTTCGGTTTTTGTTAAAAAGCTTCCTCGGTACAGATGAACAGCTGTTTGTAAGTAACCTGCATTAAGTGCACGTTCTGCACGTAAAAAATCGCATTCTAATTCGCAGTTGAGTCTGTAACAGCGCGGCTGAATTTTGCCATTGAGTAGAGTGCGTAACTGTGAAATTTCAGCTTTAAGCGTGGTTAGGCTCACTTCTCGGTCGCCATATAGCGCATAATGTAATTCATCTAATTGCATACCCAATGGGCATAAAGCCAAAATAGCTAAAATTTCAATTTGGCGGTGGGTGAGTGTGAGCCGGTTTTGATTAAAGGTAATAATAGGCGTGCCAAAAACTTGCATGGCTAAAGTATCTTGTTGTTGATGTTGTAACACTTGGCTTAATAGCTGCACACAACGTTCAACTGCCAGTTTACCTAAATTGCTATGTTTGGTGTATTGAGTTGAAAGATTCAGAATGCCGTAATATTGCTGTGTATTGGGGTCAATAATTGGAGTGGCATAACAGACCCAATCTTGCACACTATTCATCTTATTTTCATTGGAATAAACACAACTGGTTTGCTGCGTATTTAGTGCAACGCCAATGGCATTGGTCCCAACAGACTGAGTAGACCATTGCCCGCCTTCAACAAAATGGACTTGTTCTGCCGATGAGCGCATGCTCTGGCTACTCCATGTCCAAAGTAAGGTGCCAAAGGTATCTGTAATGCCCATAGCCATATCGGCTTCCTGCGCAATTTGCGACATCATGGTTTGACTTTGATCAATTGTGCGTCCGAACAGCGAACATTGCCAGTCTTGCTCAAGTGATAAAAGAGGTGCAGCCGTGGGCAAGACCTCATCTACTTTAGGTGGGGTGATAGGTGTGATTTGTGTAAAAGAGCTTGGCTTTAAATCCATGATGGCTTCCTTTTTTATGCTACAACCGTTCACTTAAATCCTTTAAGTGAGCCGAAATGATGGCGATTTTTATTTTTGCATATTTAAAACAACCCTTCAGATGATTTTATTTAAGCAATAGTCTAGTTGAAAGACATTGGCAAATTGAATCAAAAAATGTTTCTAAAAGTGGTGAGATTGTAGCTAAATTTTTATGTTTTTTAACTTTGATAAAAATGGTGCGCAAGTTTAAAGAATAAAGGTTGGTTAAAAGTTTGTTTTGCACTGGAATTTATCTTTAATAAAAAATTACATTTAAATAAAAATATCAAAAAATCAATATATTATTTAAGTTTTATACCTTTGTAGCAGCGCTTTATTTTATTAGTCTAATATCCAAGAAATAAAAAATATTTTTAGATTAAGTGGATGCTTGGACGACATCACTTAGATCAAAAAATAAGGAAATGAGTATGCAGCTTACTGAAGAACAATTGCTTGCCGCATATAAACGCATGCGAGATATTCGTGAATTTGAAGACCGTCTTCATGAAGAAAATAATACAGGGGATATTCCCGGGTTTATTCATCTCTACAGTGGTGAAGAAGCGGTAGCCGTTGGAATCTGTGAAAATCTCACCGATCAGGATTACATCACCTCAACCCATCGTGGGCATGGGCATTGTATTGCCAAAGGCTGCGATATTCACGACATGATGCTAGAAATTTTTGGCAAAGATGCAGGATTGTGCCGAGGAAAAGGCGGATCAATGCATATTGCCGATTTGGACAAAGGCATGCTTGGTGCCAATGGCATTGTGGGTGGTGGGCCACCGCTTGCGATTGGGGTAGCCTTGACGGCAAAAACATTAAAAACAGGTGGTGTTGGTTTGTCTTTTACAGGAGATGGTGGATCGAATCAGGGCCTGACTTTTGAAGCAATCAATATGGCCGTTGTCTTAAAACTACCTGTGATTTTTATTTTTGAAAACAATGGATTTGGTGAAGGTACTTCACACGATTACGCCGTAGGGAGTAAGGATATTGCAGGACGTGCCGCAGGTTTTGGCTTACCCGCCGAAAAAGTGGATGGCACAGATTTTTTTGCAGTTTACGCTGCTGCGCAAAAGGCGATTGAACGCGCCCGCCGTGGTGAGGGGCCAAGTGTCATTGAAACGGTCACCAATCGGTTCTATGGACATTTTGAAGGCGACCCAGGACTCATCCGTTCCAAAGATGAAATTGATTATGTGAAGGAACATAAAGATCCGATCAAGATTTTCCGTGAAAAAGTGAAGGGCCAGATTGATGAAGCCAAATTGGATGCCATTGACGCTGCTTCAAAAACCAATGTTGATGATGCTGTAGCCAAAGCGCGTGCAGCAAAATATCCAGAAATCTCTCAACTTTTAACAGATGTCTATGTCTCTTACTAAAGGAATAGTAACGAAATGCCAAATAAAAGTTATCGAAATGCCATTAAAGAAGCCATTGAGCTAGAAATGCGACGTGATCCGACCGTGATTGTGGTGGGTGAAGATGTCCGTGGCGGGCATGGCGGAAAAAATACAGATGAAAATAAGCTGGAAGGTTTTGGTGGTGTATTGGGTGTAACCAAAGGGTTGTGGACTGAATTTGGTTCTGAACGTGTGATTGATACCCCGATTACCGAATCTGCCATTATTGGAATGACCGCAGGCGCGGCAGCAACAGGCTTACGCCCAGTTGCAGATTTAATGTTTATGGATTTTTATGGTGTCTGTCACGACATGCTCTATAACCAAGCCGCCAAATTCCGTTATATGTTTGGTGGTAAAGCCAAAGCACCTATGGTGGTGCGTGGTATGATTGGTGCTGGTTTCTCAGCAGCAGCACAACATTCCCAGTCACCCTATAATGTCTTTGCATCTGTACCTGGTTTAAAGGTGGTGGTGCCATCGAGTCCTTACGATGTAAAAGGTTTATTGATTCAAGCCATTCGAGATGATGATCCGGTTGTGTTTTGTGAACATAAACTCTTGTATGACATCAAGGGTGAAGCACCGGATGAAGCTTATACCATCCCATTTGGAGTGGCCAATTATACCCGTGAAGGCACAGACGTCACCATTATTGCATTGAGTCTGATGGTTCATCGTGCCAATGAAGTTGCAGACAAACTCGCCAAAGAAGGCATTTCTGTCGAAGTGGTCGATCCACGTACCGTTTCACCATTGGATGAAGATGGGATTTTAGAATCCGTTGCAAGCACAGGTCGTGTGGTGATTGTGGATGAATCAGCAGCACGCTGCGGTTTCGGCCATGATGTTGCGGCACTTATTGCACAAAAAGGTTTTCACTATTTAAAAGCACCGATTGAACTGGTTACACCGCCACATACGCCAATTCCTTTTTCACCAGTACTTGAAAAAGAATGGATCCCAAGTGTCGAGCGGATCGAACAAGCGGTCAGAAAAATACTGGAGGCTTAGGATGAGCGAAATTAAAACACTAGAAATCCCGAAATGGGGATTGTCCATGGAAGAAGGAACAGTCGCACAGTGGTTGATCGAAATCGGTACGAGTTTCAAAAAAGGCGATGAAATTTGTGAAATTGAAACCACTAAAATTGTAAATGTCTTGGAAGCACCTTTTGATGGTACGTTGCGTCAGATTCTAGCACACGCAGGAGATACGCTGCCTGTAGGTGGCTTGATTGCCATTTGTGCCGAAGCTGATGTTTCTGATACCGAAATTCAAAATTTCGCCCAGAATTTAAATGGTACCCAGACAGCGAATACTGCAACAGAGGCTAAAGTCATCACAGCTCAAACCCCTGAAGTTGATCAATCGCCAGTAGTGGACAGTCCATCTCAGCCTCAGAGTATTGTTGAAACCAAACCAAAGACTGCGCCAAAAGACGGTGTTGTGATTCCAGCAGCGTTACAGGGCTTTAAGGCATCAGATGTATTTACTACGCCACATGCATTAAAACTTGCAGAGAAACACAATATTGATCTTGCTCAAGTGACGGGTACAGGTCGGTTGGGTCGCATTAGCGTGCAAGATTTGCAGTCTGTGGTACAAGCAGCAGGTGGTCAATGGGTAGAAATAAAACGTCAGGGCAGTCACAAAGCAATCAAATCGAACGCTGATGATCGGCATATAGCTGCAACACCTGTCGCACGCCGTTTAGCGCAAAAATGGGGAATTAACTTAAATGATTGCCGAGTTTCGGGTACTCGGGGGCGTGTCTGTAAAGAGGATGTAGAAGCGGTTTATTATCGTGAACATCCTGTAGTCGATACAGCCACACCAGTTCGTTGTTCTGAAACGTCAGTTGAGCTAAATCCTGTCAAAGCTGTAGCGATGAATGCGATGCGTAAGGCCATTGCTTCAAGATTACAATTGGCAAAACGTAATGCACCTCATTTTCGTTTAAGCATTGACGTCAATGTTGAAGCTCTGCAAGCTTTACGCCAGCAGATCAACGATACCGTGCCCCAGCTCAAGCTATCGATGAATGATATGTTGATTAAAGCCACTGCCGCAGCACTCATTAAAGTGCCAGAAGTTAATGTGCAATATGATGAAGAAAAACAGCAGATTTTACAGTTTAAAGATGCGGATATCTCGGTTGCAGTTGCTATTGAAAATGGACTCATCACACCGATTGTAAAAGCCGCCAATCAAAAATCACTCGCCACAATTTCGACTACGATGCGAGATCTGGCAACCCGAGCCAAAACAGGTAAGCTTCAGCCTGATGAGTTCCAAGGTGGCAGCTTTAGTATTTCTAATTTAGGCATGCTCGGCATCAAAAACTTTGATGCGATTATCAATCCGCCACAAGGTGCGATTATGGCACTGGGCGGTGCAGAGGCACGTGCAGTCGTTGAGCAAAATCATATTGTGATTCGGCAGGTGATGACGGTCACACTTTCTTGTGATCATCGCGTCATTGATGGTGCTTTGGGAGCTAAATTTTTGGCAAACTTCAAGCAGTTTGTCGAAAACCCTGCTTTGATTTTGGTGTAGGAGGATAAGCATGTCAGACACACAATTTGACCTTGTGGTGATTGGTGCTGGTCCTGGAGGTTATGTGGCTGCGATTCGAGCAGCCCAACTGGGTCTAAAAACAGCGCTTGTCGAAGCGACTCATCTGGGAGGTATTTGTCTAAACTGGGGATGTATACCAACCAAGGCATTATTGGCGGGTGCTGAGCTTACGCATCAGTTTAAACAGGCTTCGCAGTTTGGATTTGAGCTCGGAGATATCAATTTTGATTTAACGAAATTGGTTCAACATAGTCGTCAGGTTTCAGCGCAATTGGTGCAGGGGATTGAGCACTTACTGCGTAAAAATCAGATCAGCGTATTTTATGCCAAAGCCCGATTTATTGCCAAAGAATGCTTAGAGTTGGTTGATGCACAACAGCAGAAACGGACCATTCGTGCCCCGCATATTATTGTGGCAACAGGGGCACATGCAGCTTCACTTCCTCAGATTCCAAACGATGGGGAATATGTCTGGACTTATAAAGAGGCATTGCAACCCAAGCAACTCCCCAAGTCGTTACTGGTCATTGGTTCTGGTGCGATTGGTAGTGAATTTGCGAGCCTGTATCAGGATTTAGGCAGTCAGGTGACATTGGTCGATCTTGCCAAGCAGATTTTACCCACCGAAGATCATGAAGTTGCAGCGTATGTACGAAAGCAGTTTGAACAAAAGGGCATGTATATTCTGACAGAAAGTACTGTAGAGCATTTGGACGTTCGTGATGGAAAGGTACATTGTGAAATAAAAGGGCCTTCTGGCGTTCAATCCTTTAGCTTTGACCATGTGCTCTCAGCCATCGGTGTTAAACCGAATACACAGAGTTTAGGTCTGGAGCAATTGGGCATGGTATTTAACAATGGATTCATCCAGACAGATGAATGGTGTCGAACCAATGTTGTCGGTATTTATGCGATTGGCGATGTTGCTGGTGCACCGTGTTTGGCACACAAAGCCAGTCATGAAGCCATAGTCTGTGTAGAGAAAATTGCGGGTATCGCAGGTGTTCATCCACTGAATCGGCTGCAAATTCCAGCTTGCATTTTCACCCATCCTCAAGTTGCCAGTATTGGATTGACTGAGCAGCAAGCCAAAACACAAGGCAAACAAATTCATATCGGAAAATTTCCGTTGTCTGCCAATGGTAAAGCGATTGCACTAGGGCAAACCGCTGGTTTTGTTAAAACAATTGTGGATGTGGAATCTGGCGAGTTACTCGGTGCGCATATGGTGGGCCATGAAGTCACAGAGCAGATACAAGGTTATGCCATCGCACAAGCCCTTGAAGCAACCGATGAGCATTTGGCGCAGGTGATTTTCCCGCATCCAAGCTTGTCTGAAGCCATGCATGAGTCTATTCTAGCATCTATGCAACGGGCAATTCATATCTAAAACAATGACCGTTACCGTTGTGAGATGCTGTACCACTTCATGTATTTCAACATAATTTAATAGGAATATAACAATGAAAGCAGCACGTTTTTATGATCGTGGGGATATCCGTATTGAAGATATTCCAGAGCCTGAAGTAATAGCTGGAACTGTAGGCATACAGGTGGCTTGGTGTGGGATTTGTGGCACAGACTTACACGAGTTTATGGAAGGTCCAATTTTTATTCCGCCATGTGGGCATCCACATCCTATTTCGGGAGAATCGGCACCGATTACCATGGGGCATGAATTTTCGGGTGTGGTCTATGCTGTAGGTGAAGGTATAGATGATATTAAAGTTGGACAGCATGTGGTGGTCGAGCCTTATATCGTGGCCGATGATGTTCCAACTGGCCCTGGTGAAAACTATCATCTTTCTAAAAATATGAACTTTATTGGTTTGGGTGGTCGTGGCGGCGGACTATCAGAAAAAATTGCAGTTCAGCGCCGTTGGGTGCATCCAATATCGAATGCAATTCCACTGGATCAGGCCGCATTAATTGAACCACTTTCTGTAGGGCACCATGCTTTTGTACGTAGTGGTGCCAAAGCGGGTGATGTGGCACTGGTGGGCGGTGCAGGCCCAATTGGTTTATTGCTCTCTGCTATTTTAAAAGCCAAAGGTTTAACGGTGATTATCACTGAGCTGAGCAGTAAGCGAAAAGAAAAAGCCAAAGAATCGGGCGTTGCGGACTATATTCTCGACCCAACGCAAGTCGATGTGATTGCAGAAGTTATGAAAATTACGCAGGATAAAGGTGCAGACGTTGCCTTTGAATGCAGCAGTGTGAATAAAGTATTAGACACATTGGTTGCCGCCACCAAAGCAACGGGCGTGATTGTGATTGTTTCAATCTGGAGTCATCCTGCAACTGTGAATGTGCATAGCGTGGTGATGAAGGAGTTAGATATTCGCGGAACGATTGCGTATGTGAATGATCATCAGGAAACCATTAAACTGGTTGAAGAAGGCAAAATTAATTTAGAGCCGTTTATTACTCAGCGTATTCAATTAGACGATTTAATTTCTGAAGGATTTGAAACGTTAATTCATAATAATGAATCGGCAGTTAAAATTATTGTGCAGCCGTAGTTGCATCAAAAATGAAAAAAAGCTGATGTTTAACATCAGCTTTTTTTATACCAATCATCTTTTAAAACAGTGGTTTAAATCTGTAAAATTTTAACTTTGAAGGCTATTAAACTTTAAAGTCATCGCCCAAATAGACTTCACGTACGATTGCATTTTCTAGTACTTCTTGCGGAGAACCTTCTGCAATGACGGCACCTTCACTGACAATATAGGCTTTTTCACAAATGGCTAAAGTTTCACGGACGTTATGGTCGGTAATTAATACGCCAATGCCACGAGATTTTAGGTTTTGGATAATATCTTTAATGTCGCCAACCGAAATTGGATCGACTCCTGCAAAAGGTTCATCAAGCAGCATAAATTTTGGATCGGCTGCAAGTGCGCGTGCAATTTCAGCACGACGACGTTCACCACCCGAAACACTCATGCCTAAAGAATCTTTAATATGCCCGATTTTAAAATCTTCCAACAATTCTTTGAGTCGCTGTTCGCGTTGGGTTTTATTGAGCTCTTTACGAGTTTCCAAAATCGCCATGATGTTTTCACCAATGGTCAATTTACGGAAAATAGAGGCTTCTTGGGGTAAATATCCAATGCCTTTTTGTGCACGTTCGTGCATGGCAAAATGCGACAAGTCTTGATCATCTAAATGAATTTCGCCTTTATCCATACGCACAAGGCCAACCACCATATAAAAGCTGGTGGTTTTACCTGCACCGTTTGGGCCCAATAAGCCCACAATTTGTCCACTTTGAATTTCAAACGAAACGTCTTGAACGACCCAGCGCTTATTGTAGTTTTTGGCAAGGTGACGAATACACAACGTTTGTGGTTGTATTACTTCACTCATTTACTTTTTGCTCCTGGTGTTGCAACCGAGCTATTAGGTGGAATGACAATTTGCACACGACCACTATTTTGCGATGGATTCGTCGAGGTCGCTGTGCCTTTTGATGAACCACCAACTGCTTCAATATCGCCTTTGTTCATGCTGTAGCGTAAGGTTGCACCGCGAACACTGGCACCATCCTGATCGACAAACGCATTCCCCGTTAAGGTAATAATGCCTGTGTCTGCGTTATACACAATTTTTTGCGCTTCGCCTTTGGCAAAACCTTTATTTGGATCGGTTTTTTGTTGGAAGCGGGCAGGGCGACCATTGGCTGTCACAACGCTCATTTGGCGGTTTGAGTTCAGCTGAGCCGTAACCGTATCTGCTTGAAGTTTCATCGAACCTTGTTCAACCACAACATTGCCAGAATAAGTGGTATAACCTGTTTTGTCGTTATAAGTCGCACGGTCTGCAACCAATGAAACAGGTTGGTTACGGTCGGTTGGCAAAGCAAATGTCGACATTGCAGCACAAGATAAAGCACCTAGTACGGCAACATTTAGGAAAGCTTTAGGCAGAAATTTAAGATTTTGGAACATACTTTCCTCGAATATTGAAAAACTCATATTGTCCTGTGATTAAATCAGCTTTAAGCCCTTGACTGATAAATTGGCTCTGAGGTGAGTCGACATTCACAACATGATTTGTTTCGATTTGTTTCGTTTTGGGATAGCCCGTTAATTGATCTGTGGTTAAAGTCATAATGCCTTGCGATGTATTTCTATGTGAAATCACCTGACCTGAAAGCACAATCTTTTCGTTGTTATTAAAACCTTGCGCTTTAGATGCATAATAGTCAGCATCTTGTTGACCTTGATTATAAGTCACCGCTTTAAAGTTTGATAACTCAGAGGCATTGTTGAGCTTATTTTGCGACATCTCATCTGCAGAGGCGCGCGCAGATAAATGACCATGAACATCTGTTTGTGTCATTTTGATTTCTTTTGCTGCATAGGTCAGATTTTGGGTGGGATTATTATCCAACCTTTTGCTCTTTCCGCTGTAGTAATAGTAACCACCGCTTACGGTCGCAACCACAAGGGCAACTATATATAAACTTCTTGTATCCATAAGCGTAGTGTATCAAACAAATTTCAGTTAAAGATTAATGAGGTGTTGCTAAATATGTTTCAAGCAAGTCGCTATACACATCTTTTGCTTGTAACAGCATGTCACAGACTTCACGTACAGCACCACGACCGCCCATAGCTTGGGTGACTAAGTCGGCACGTTTGCGCACTTCTACGTGACCATTCGGTACCGTAACTTTCATGCCTGCAATAGCAAATGCAGACAGGTCGGGCCAATCATCGCCCATATATAAGCAATCTTCAGGATTCAAGTTGAGGCTGGCACAGGCTTCACGCAGCGCAGTGCCTTTATCTTCTCGACCTTGAAACACTAAATCTACGCCTAAATCAGACATGCGTTTTTCAACAATATTACTTTTACGTCCGGTAATAATAATAACTTTTAAACCCGCTTTTTGTATCAATTTCATGCCTAAACCGTCACGAATATCAAACGATTTAATCTCATCGCCGGTATTGGTGAGGGTAACAAAGCCATCGCTTAAGATACCATCGACATCTAAAACCAGTGCTTTTATATCGCGTGCTTTTTCAAGCAAAATATAAGAGGCCATTACGCAACTCCTGCGGCAATTAAGTCGTGCATACCAATCACGCCAATGACTTTGTTGTTAGAATCCGTCACGACAAATTGGTTAATTTTTTTATCGCGTAATTGCTCTAAAGCTTCAACCGCACGGATATGTTCTTGAATAGTGGCAGGATGTTTAATCATAACTTCAGAAACTGGCAATGACACATCAAAACCTTGCTGGCGGTCAATTAAGCGACGTAAATCACCATCGGTAAAAATACCCAATAAGTGGTCGTTTTCATCGACTACGGTGGTTAATCCTAAGCGTTTATCACTAATTTCATAAAGCACTTGGTTCATTGGTGTATTGGGGTGAACTTTTGGCAATTCTGCGCCCGTGTGCATTAAATGTTTTACGTGCAATAACAAACGTTTGCCCAAGGCGCCAGCAGGATGAGAACGTGCAAAATCATCCGATGTGAAACCGCGGGCATCGAGTAGAGCCACCGCCAAAGCATCACCTAAAACCAGTGTTGCGGTGGTGCTTGACGTTGGGGCTAAACCGAGTGGGCAGGCTTCATGTGCCGCACCTAATGTAAGCGCAACATCGGCGTTTTGTGGCATTGGGCCAGTGTCGTTGGCGCTAATGGTAATTAAAGGAATGCCTAAATGTTTGATTAAAGGCATCAGCATCATAATTTCGTCGCTTTTACCCGAATTAGAAATGGCAATTAAAACATCCCCTTTAACCAGCATACCTAAGTCGCCATGACCAGCTTCGCCCGGATGCATGAAAAAAGAAGGTGTGCCCGTTGATGCAAAAGTTGCCGCCATTTTACGGCCAATATGCCCAGATTTTCCCATGCCTGTAATAACGAGACGACCTTTACATTGCAAAATAATATTGCAAGCGTGGGTAAAGCGTTCGTCAATTTGTTCGCTTAAAATATCGAGGGCATTTTTTTCAATATTAATCGTTTCTCGTGCGACTTTTTTGAAATCAACAGAATTGATTGTTTGTGGAAAATTCAAAGCGGATTACCTTTAAACAGAGGACGGCATTGATGCTGCAATAATGAATGACATCTTATCATAGTTCCGCCAAAGTCACGTTTTCAAATGTTATTTTCACAAGCATATATTTTTTTAGCATAAAACTTGGTGAAGATTAGGCGCATCAGTTATGATATTAGCCTATCTTTGTTGGGTGTTTAAAAGACGTATGCAACCTTTTGTTTTATATAACTCTGAGCAACGCAAAAAAGTTGAATTTGTACCAAAAAAAGCCGGGCAAATTGACATGTATGTGTGTGGCATGACGGTTTATGACTATTGTCATATTGGACATGCGCGAGTCATGGTTGCATTTGACTATATTATCCGCTTTTTGCGTAGCCAAGGTTGGCAAGTCAAATATGTACGTAACATTACCGATATTGACGATAAAATTATCCAACGTGCCAATGAAAATGGCGAAACGATTCAAGCGCTGACCACACGCTTTATTGATGCAATGAACGAAGATGCACATCGTTTAGGCTGTGCTGACCCCGATGAAGCGCCGAAAGCGACCGATTATATTGACCAAATGCAAAGTATGATTGGCACATTGGTCGATAACGGCAGCGCCTATGCGGCAAATAATGGTGATGTGTACTTTAAGGTTGACCAATTTAAACCGTATGGTCGCTTGTCGGGGCGTAAATTAGACGACATGCAAGCAGGTGCCAGTGAACGCGTTGATGTGGAAGTTCAGAAAAAACATCCGTTCGACTTTGTGCTTTGGAAACGTGCCAAAGACAACGAGCCGGCATGGAATTCGCCGTGGGGCAATGGTCGCCCGGGTTGGCACATTGAATGTTCGGCAATGTCGACTTGCTGCTTAGGAAATCATTTCGATATTCATGGTGGCGGATCGGATTTGTTATTTCCACATCATGAAAATGAAATTGCGCAAAGTGAAGCGGCAACAGGCGAACAATATGTGAATTATTGGATGCATGTTGGCTTTATTAATGTTGATGGCGAAAAAATGTCTAAATCGTTAGGCAACTTTTTTACCATTCGTGATGTGATGGAAAAGTTCCATCCTGAAGTGATTCGTTACTTTATTGTGTCATCGCATTATCGTAGCCCAATTAATTTCTCTGACTTTGCGTTAAAAGAAGCGAAAACTTCATTAAGCCGTTTTTATCATTCATTTAAAGCCTATCAACAACGCTTTGGGGTGGAACAACATCCAACCCATCCTGTTTATGAAGATTATATCGCGCGTTTTAATGCCGCTATGTCGGATGATTTTAATACTGCAGAAGCTTTGGCGGTTTTATTTGAACTGAATAAAGAGTTAAATCGTGCTTTAAAAGAAGAGCAAGATGAAGCGGCGCATATTGCTTTTGCAACATTGCGCTATTTAACTGCCATTTTAGGCTTGGTTCAGCATGATGTTGACGAGTTTTTGAGGTCGGATATTGGCCAAAGCGCGTTAAGTTTGTCTGATGCAGATATCGAAGCATTAATTCAGCAACGTAGTGATGCTAAAAAAGCCAAAGATTTTTCCGGTGCTGATGCGATTCGTCAGGATTTATTGGAAAAGGGCGTTGTGTTAGAAGATACCCGTCAAGGCACTTTGTGGCGACGTGCTGATTAATTCAGCAGTTGATTAAGGTTGGGCTTGACTCGAATTTAAATCTCTTTATAATGCGTCCTATTGCGGGAATAGCTCAGTTGGTAGAGCACAACCTTGCCAAGGTTGGGGTCGCGAGTTCGAGTCTCGTTTCCCGCTCCAAAATTTAAAAAACCCTAATCGAAAGATTAGGGTTTTTTATTGGCTGTGTTTTAAAGAGTATGCTGAAAGAAAAACAGGTAAGTATTTAATACTCTAGGGCAATGATAATGGCTTCTTTCAATCCCAAAAAAATACAACATGGGCAAAGTCGGGCAAATTATTATTTATTATTACAAACATTCGTATCTTCACAGCGAATCCAACCAATGATTGGTTTTTTATTTCTTCCTGCATAGGAAATATTAAGCCATCTTGATGTTATATCTATAATTTTAAATTTATCACCAGAAATTAGATAAGCTATTTTTTTTGAATTTAACCTAGCATCTTCATAAATTTCAGTCTTGTTTTTTACAATTCCATCATTGAGTTGATTGTTGAACCAAATTTTAAAAAAATTAGAGTTTAAATCTTTTTCAACATTATTGGATGTTTTATATGGGAATGCGTATACAACTTTCTTGGTATGTATATCAATAAGATCACCGCCACCACCCAAAAAGTTAGATATTTTTTTATCAAATGTACATTCTTTTTTACATTGATAAACGTAATTTAAATGGTATTTACCAGCGTAATTTATTTTATTGGTTTCATCTCTATAGTCTTCACTATATTTAAGTGATATGAATATATATCTTTCATCTTTTATGTTTTTTAAAAAAACAAAATCAATTTCAGGAATATCATTCGGAACTTCGAATTTATCTAATAAATATTTTTTTTTGTTGCAGTCACTTTTATATATAAATAATGAACTATTTTTAACTTCTGATTTAATGCAAATATTATCAGTTAATGGATAATCTTTCGCATAACTATTGCATAATACAAAAAACAAGATACTAAATAGTAAGAGTTTTTTCATGATTTAAATGCTCAATATTTTTCAATAAATTTCTTCGTTATAGATTTTTTAACTATTTTTCTTTCCACTAACTTCATAGTTCCTCCATTAACTAAAAGTATCTGTCATTATACTATCCGAATTAACGTGTATTGTCTCACTTGCAGTAAGCTTACGAATCGCACCATTTTTTTATTTGTTCAACAAAGCCTATTTAAAACTGTTTCGTTGATATCTAAAAACATTTGGCAATATCAATATATGTTATTTCAGCCCAAGTCTGTAACACATGATTGATACTGCCATTGAAAAGTAATGTATCTAACTAAAAATATCGCAATTTAGCTGATAAAAAATTGCGTTATATTGGCCGTTATTGCCATCCATAGCGGCGAATATACATGCGTTTAATGAACTGAGTCACGCACATATAAGCCATTAAGATAAACGGTAAATATAAGAAATAAGTGACAGGCAATGCTTGTAATTTAAAATAATGTGCAAATTGCCCCATCGGTAAAAAGATACCAATTGCACAAATCATCACCGTCATTAGTAGTAAGGGCAATGCTGCACAGCTTTGAATGAAAGGAATCTTTTGTGTACGAATCATATGTACAATCAGCGTTTGTGTAAGTAACCCAACCACAAACCAACCTGATTGAAACAGCGTTTGTTGTTCAGGTGTATTAGCATGGAATACGAACCACATTAAACAAAAGGTTAAAATATCAAATACTGAACTGATTGGGCCAAAAACCACCATAAAGCGTCCAACATCCGAAGGCTGCCAGCGTTGAGGCTTTTCAAGTTGTTCTTCATCCACATGGTCAAATGGAATGGCAATTTGCGAAACATCATACAGTAAGTTCTGAATCAGTAAGTGAATTGGTAACATTGGTAAAAATGGAATAAATGCACTAGCAACCAAGACCGAAAAGACGTTTCCGAAGTTTGAACTTGCAGTCATTTTGATATATTTGAGCATATTGGCAAAGGTGCGACGACCTTCAATAACGCCATTTTCCAGCACCATTAAACTCTTTTCGAGGAGAATTAAATCGGCAGATTCTTTGGCGATATCCACCGCAGTGTCGACCGAAATACCAATATCAGCTGCGCGAATGGCCGCTGCATCGTTAATACCATCGCCTAAGAATCCGACAACATGGCCATTGGCTTTGAGTTGATCTACAATACGTTCTTTATGAATTGGGCTGAGTTTGGCAAAGATGGTATGTTCTTCAACCGCTTGTTTTAACTCTGCATCGGTAAGTTGTTCAATAGTGCCTCCCAATAAAACTTGCTCATGGGCAATACCAATTTCACGGCAAATTTTTTGCGTCACAAACTCATTATCACCAGTCAGTACTTTAACTGCGACACCATAGGCATGTAATTTTTCTACCGCAGGTCGAGCGGACTCTTTCGGTGGATCAAGAAAAGTTAAATAGCCAATTAAGGTTAAATTACATTCGTCTTGAACCGAAAAAGTATCTTGGTCGGCATCAAACTGGCGATAAGCCACTGCAACCACACGTAAGCCTTCGCGGTTGTAGTTCTGTGTGATTGTTTCAATTTCACTTTGAATTTGTGCAGTTAATGGCTGTACTTTGCCTTGAATTTCCACATGTGAACATGCTTTTAAAATTTCTTCTACCGCACCTTTGGTGACCATGCGCACTTCTTTTTGCGGGGTGCGAACAACCACTGACATGCGACGACGTTCGAAATCGAACGGTACTTCATCTAGCTTTTTATAACGCAGTTTCTCAAAGGTCATTTCTTGGTCAACCGCTTCAAGTACGGCAACGTCAAGTAGGTTTTTCAGCCCAGTTTGATAGTAACTGTTTAAAAAGGCTTGCATTAATACGTCATGTGATTTTTGACCATAAATATCGACATGGTGTGATAAAAATATTTTATCTTGGGTTAACGTACCGGTTTTATCAGTACATAACACATCCATCGCACCAAAGTTTTGAATGGCATCTAGGCGTTTTACAATGACTTTTTTACGAGATAAAAATACCGCGCCTTTGGCTAAAGTTGAGGTGACAATCATCGGTAGCATTTCTGGGGTTAACCCCACCGCTACAGACAGCGCAAATAGTACAGCCTCGCCCCAATCGCCTTTGGTAAATCCATTAATAAACAGAACCACGGGTGCCATGACCAGCATAAAGCGAATAAGCAACCAACTGACTTTATTCACACCGAGTTGGAAGGCGGTAACAGTATGATCTGTTGCGGTTACACGATGCGCCAATGCACCAAAATAGCTTTGAATTCCAGTGCTGACCACGACTGCACGCGCAGTACCAGATACAATATTTGTGCCCATAAAGAGTAAGTTGTCTAGCTCTAATGGTGAATCAATATTGGCATTTTTTTGTGTTGCATATTTTTCAACAGGCATTGATTCGCCAGTCATTGCCGCTTGTGAAACAAATAAATCTTTTGCGGTTAAAATTCGGCAATCGGCCGGAATCATATCACCGGCAGAAAGTAAAATAATGTCGCCAGGGACTAAATATTGAATCGGAATTTCAAATTGAATGTCTTTTAATTTTGACATTTCAACCTGATACCGCTGCTTCAATAAGGTTTGATCGGCATAGCTGATTTGGCTACGTAATACCATTGCTGTATTGGTGACCATGGCTTTGAGCGCATCGGCAGCTTTATTTGATTTTGCTTCTTGCCAATAACGCAATAACGTTGAAAGTAAAACCATCAGGCTGATAATGCTTGCACCCGTTGCATCATCGGTTAAATAAGCCACCAATGCCAATAGGCTCAATAAAATATTAAATGGATTGCGATAGCAGTACCATAAATGTTGCCACCACTGTAACGGTTTTTCTTGAGCAACTTCATTGAGCCCAATCGTCCGTTGTTTATCATAGGCTTGTTTTTCAGTCAGGCCATCTGCTTGCGTGTATAAGCGTGTTAAGACTATGTCTACATCGGCTTGTGCATAGTCTTTTAAATGCTGTGTCAATGCTTGACCAATTTGCTGTGCATGGCTAGATTGGCGTAATTCTTTAAATGAACGATGACGTTCAAAAAAGCGCTTAAAGTGAAAAGTGTTTAAAAAACGAGTAAAAAGACGTTGCCATAGATCATATTTCATTCAAGATCTCCTTTTTCAGGCATACGAAGTCCAGACTCTATTTAAGTAAAAATAAAGCCAGCTAAAAAACTAAAAGTTTGAAGTGAGTTTGGGAGAAAACTTAAGGTGTAAAACTCAGTCCGAAGCCAAAGAATCGCTGTCGGAAATCGTTTAAACGTTGGCCAAATGAGGCCTCGAGGGTGAGTAAATCTGGAATAACGGTATAGTGCAATACGGTTTGTGCGATAGGGGCTTGTCGATCTTGATTAAAAGCTTCAAGGCTCATGCTAGTTTTTGGTGTAATAGCGAAGTTAGTCGCCAAACTCCAACGCAGCAAGTTCGGTTGATCTGCTGAATGTTGATAGCCGATATTGCTATAAATATGCAGTCGGTCGTCTAAGGCAGCCCATTCAACTGGTACATTCAAGAACCAATCATTGTGTGTGCCAGTGACAGTTTGCGTTTGAGAAAATAGTAAGCTTGTCGCAATGCCCCAACCATCCATTGGCTTGAGTACAGTTTTTAATTGTGCTGACCAAGTGGTTTCAGTTGAATGTGAGTCGGTTGCGCTATAAGCAATAGAAGACTCGACCCCTGTAAGTAACTGACAGGCGGTATTCACTTGATAGACTGTATCTGCTTGTTTAGCAGAGACAATCGCTGATTCAAGTTGGCAATGATGTGCCGCGACAATTGCGGTGTCATCCGTATTGAGTAACGGACTTGCTTTTGCATATTGAGTCAGCAAAAGAAAGATCCATACACAAACATATGGCAAACTAAAAAGTTTTAATATGGAAGCATGTAATAACATTGGCTTCTCCCCGATTTGAGGAGGCCTAAGCGGGCGTATTGCATAGACACTATACAAGTGCGGCTGCAAAAAATAGATTTAAATATAAAGGTGCTGACAAGCTATCTCGTTGCAAGATAGCCGCCCTAAGTTGACGTACTTGCTCAGATAATAGGTTGTGTAATCGCTTTACAGTATAACCTCGAACAACTTCCCACTTAGGGTCTCCTCGTATTGAATTTGCGCGTAGTATATATTTGTTTTTTGAATTTACAAGTCTTTTAATCAATCAGCGCGTAAATTTTACTAGCCATAAAAAAGACTTCTCGAATGAACGAGAAGTCGAATAAAAAATAAATGGTGTTATATCAGGACTAAAAGTAATTCTGAAAAATAAAAATGATATTGTTTCCGTGCTTATATCATTAAGGGCAAATCTAATTAGGCTTTTAAGTGATCTTCAAATTCCTCACCTAGTTGAATTGCCAATGTATTACCAGATAAATCGCAAGTAACTAAGCCATATTCCTTTTTAAAGCTAAAGGTAAAACCTTTATTGTCGGCTAGATTTTTTACAGAATAGCCTAACTTTTCTAACCAAATACGAAAAGCTCTGAGGTTTTTGGCTTTAACAACTTTTTTCATGGCGAATCCTTTTTTGTCTTAACAGTTATTAGTATTTATAAGGATAGGGCATGACTTTTTAAAGGGTAACTACGTGAATAATTTTTAATAATGATCAAAAAAAGTATTAGGAATGTAACTGAAGCATGGACACGCAATTCTTTTTAAACACTCAAAGTACATAAAAATGAGATAAATAATAGGTTAAGTTGTTGAAAATTAGGTTTTTATTTAAAATATTGATTCAGCCAGCGTCATGCGTAGCTCAATCAATATTTAGGCGTAACTGAAGTCTAATTTTTGTTTATGCTAGATCTTTAAGTTGGCGAATGCGGGTAAATTCTTCTAAAGAGTTGGCTCTTAAAAAGGGGTTGGTGGCTAATTCTACAGCAACGGTTGTAGGTAGGGTGATTTGATTTAACATGCGTAAAGATTCAACATGATCGAGCCGTTCTTGTAGGGCAAGATTGTGTGGCTCAATGCCAATAGCAAATTGGGCATTGGCAAGGGTGTATTCGTGCGCACAATATAGTTCGGTCTTTTCAGGTAATGCAGCAATGCGGTTTAAAGAATGAAACATTTGTTCAAAAGTGCCTTCAAAGACGCGGCCACATCCCATAGCAAAAATACTATCGCCAACAAACGCCGAATGGATCTGCTCACTATAATAGATGATATGCCCCAAGGTGTGCCCGGGCACTGCAATCACATCAAGCTCTAATTCATGAAATTTAAATGTTTGCTCGTTATGCAGTGGATGCGAAAGAAAAGGAATTTTACTTAATTCTTCGCGCGGGCCATAAATCGGTAAATTAGGCTGTTCATTTAGCAAAGTGGGTACTGCACCAATATGGTCTTTATGCCAATGGGTAAGCCAAATTTGAGCCAAATTTAACTGATTTTGCCGGCAATAATCTAGAACTAAATGTGCTTCGGTTGGGTCGATAACCGCGACATCTTGGCTAGCAAGGTGTTCAACTAACCAAATATAATTTTTTAAGTTATTTTTTACATCAATAACATGAATTTTATAGTCAGACATCTATGGAGTCCTTATTGGCGATGGCGCTTATAGACCTAGTTTAACCGAGCAATAAAAAAGCCTCTAATGCTTTTAGAGGCGAAGTTAAAATTTTTGAATTAATCTTCAGGATATGCCTGTTTTTTTAATTGCGCGATATTGGCTTCAGGCGAACACAGGGAAATAAACGCATAGCCATAGCCACGCAGTAAATGTCCTTTGCGTACCGCAAGCCATGTGGTATTGGTGCCGAATAAATCGGTTTTAATTTGTTTTAAATGCGCATCACGGATTGGGTCGTAAGCGACATCGTGCACAATGCCAATGCCCATATTCAGTTCAACATAGGTTTTAATCACATCTGCATCGAGTGCTGACATTACAATATCGACATCTATATTGGCTTCATCAAAAGCACGGTCAATTTTAGAGCGACCTGTAAAACCACTATGGTAAGTAATAATTGGATGTTGAGCTAAATCGTCTAAGCCAATCTGTTCTTTGTGGCTTAAAGGATGATGCTCTGGGGTAATAATACTGTGTTGCCATGTGTAGTAGGGTACGCTGGCTAAGTTTTCTTCGGTGGTCAGAGATTCTGTTGCAATCCCAATATCGGCCTCGCCACGCAGCAGCATTTCGGTAATTTCATTTGGGCTTGCTTGTTGTAGTACCAAATGCACCTTAGGAAATTCTTTTTTAAATAAGTTTACAATGGGTGGCAGCACGTAGCGCGCTTGTGTGTGGGTTGTGGCAATGGTTAAGGTGCCTTCATCGACTTTATTAAAATCGTCGGCAAGGCGTTTAATGTTATCGGCATCGACCAGCATTCTTTCTACAATGCCAAGTAAAGATTGTCCCGGTTCGGTTAAACCCAACAAGCGTTTGCCTTTACGCACAAACAGTTGTACGCCAAGCTCATCTTCTAAATCTTTAATGTGTTTGCTGACCCCTGATTGCGAGGTGTACAGCGCCGCAGAAGCTTCGGTTAAATTAAAATTCTGTCTAACCGTTTCTCGAATAATTCGTAATTGCTGAAAATTCATAACAGGGTACTAACCTAATGTCGTTTTAAAGGGAGATTTCTGGTATTTCAACTGCAATATATGCAAATCAATACAGTTGTTTTGAATAAAATTGTTAATGCTAAGCTTAACTTGTTTTAACTCATTCAGTCTTACAATTGCAAATAGATCAACTCGGCACAGCAAGCGCAATTACCTGTTGAATCGCGCGGTGCATATTGATTTGAATCGGTCGGCTGATCATTAAAGATTCAAATAAGGCAGAATTTGTGGAAACGGGCCAAAGCCAGAGGCAACATTAATATGTCCGACTGAGCCAAGATTCACACTCGGAATATTCCAACATTTCGCCCATACCATTGCATCATCCAAACCAAGCCAAGAATCATTTTCACTAATAAGCATTACGCTCTCGACAGTCATGTTCATCGTTTTAAATACATGCTGATAATTGGCTTGCCCAATTTTTGCAAATCCAGATTCGTCAAAACGATTGGGATTTGCAGGTGCCACAAGAATCAGTTTAGATATTTTGCTTGTAAGTTCAGGGTGTTGTGCCAGCGCAGCAAGACTGGTCAGGCAGCCAAAACTATGTGCAATTACTTTAATCGGTGCATCAATATTTTGAACGGCTTTGACCCAGTTAGACACCCACTCGCTTAAAATTGGGCGATCCCAATCTTGCTCGACGCGCGAACTCTGTTTAATCTGAGTTTGTAACCAAGATTGCCAGTGCTCGGCATCACTACCGCCAACCCCAGGAACAATCAAATGATGCGTCATCTTGTGAACTCCAACTTTCTATTTCTTTTGCAACAGGTTGTTTATTCAAGTTGAGCAAAGGTTTAAAAAAATATTTAATGCAAATGTCATGCATACACTGAATAAAAGTACATTAAAGCTGGATTTTCAATGGATTGAACAGCATTTTATTTTTCATCCTCTGTAGATGCTCATTGTTGGCATGAAGCATACGATAAGTGTTAAATCTAAAAAAATAATAATAAATGAAATGTATATGAATAAATGAGAAAAAGGAAACGAAAAAATATCGCCCCAATTCGTTTTAAACTAAGCCATAAAATCAATTGCTTGGCTCGCTTTTATGATCTGTTATAAAAATGGTGAAATCCAAAGGTCTATCGCCGTACAAGATCGCGCATTTCATTATGGGGATGGCTGCTTTACCACAGCAAAGGTTGTGCATGATCAAGTGCAACTGTGGTCAAAGCACTTAAAGCGTTTGCAGAGCGCATGCGAAAAACTCAAATTGTCGTGTGATTTGGCTGTCATTCAGCAGAGCTTAAAGCAATTAAAAGCCACCCAAGCAGAGGCATTGAACGGCAGTTTAAAAATTGTGATTAGCCGAGGTGAAGGGCAACGTGGTTATGCGTTTCCCGACCATGCTGCGGATATTTGGCTATTTTTTTATCCAAGTACAATTGAACAGGGGGTATGTGAAAGTATTATTGATCAGGTTGAACTTTTAGATTTACGCATGGGCTTAACCATGCCGGAATTGGTGGGCATAAAAAGTTTAAACCGCTTAGAACAAGTCATGTTAAAACAAGAAGCATCCTCTAAAGGTTTAACTGAAGCGTTGGTCGCCGACGTAAACGATTCGATTGTTGAAGGGATAAGCAGTAATTGTTTTATGCGTGTGAATAATCGCTGGATTAGCCCTAATCTTGGTTATAATGGCGTGCATGGGGTAATGCGTGCGGAAATTTTAGCCCGTATGCAGCAGTTAGATATTGCATGTTTTGAAGAAACTATCACAATAGCGCAGCTTTCACAGGTGGATGTGCTGTTTTTTTGTAATGCCTTACATCCAATGCAAATAGCCGCGCATTTCAATGGGCGAAAATTATGTACCGAACCTGCACAAACATTATTTAAGCAACTTCAACTGAATCAGATAGACGGATTATGGCTCAACCAGTAAAAAGAAAAGCGGCAAAAAAACAGTCGAAAGCACCATTTTCTAAAGGAAAAGGGTTGCTGGTTATTTTGCTTATTGTGCTGATGGGCTTGTTTTGGATCGGTTCGATAAGTTTATGGAAAACGTACCCGATTCAAGGGGAGCGTCAGCTTATTTCGGTCAATAACGGTGAAACCTATACGCGATTTATTGACAGCTTAGCCAAAGAAAATAAGGTCAAGCTGCCGATTGTGCTCAAAATCTATCAAAAATTCATGATTCACGATTCGCTGAAAGCCGGCGTTTATGAAGTTCGCCGTGGTATGAGCGTTCGCCAAGTTTTAAATATGATGTCGAATGCTGAAAATGCGCAAATGAATCGAATTTTGGTGATTGAAGGCACCACCTTTAAACAGCTGATTGAACGACTACAGCAAGACCCCTTGGTCGATAAAACCGTGGTGAATTTACCTACCTCAGAAATGGTTCAGGCCTTAGGTATTCCGTATGCGCATTTAGAAGGGTTATTTGCCCCAAATACGTATTTTTATAATAAGGGCGAGTCAGATAAAAAAATTCTGCTTGATCTGTATCATCATCAAATGGAAAATTTAGATGCCGCATGGGCTGCGCGTGCACCGAATTTACCGTATAAAAATAAATATGAAGCACTGACCATGGCTTCAATTATTGAAAAAGAAACCAGTTTAGATAAAGAGTTACCTCAAGTGGCAGGGGTGTTTGTTCGCAGACTACAACAAGGTATGCGCTTACAAACAGATCCGACCGTCATTTATGGCATGGGCGAGCGTTATCAGGGTAAATTAACCAAAGACGATTTACGTACACCAACAGCCTATAATACCTATACCATGGCCGGATTACCTCCAACACCGATTGCGTTGGCTGGTAAAAAAGCCATTCAAGCGGCTTTACATCCCGACCAATCGAATAATATTTATTTCGTTGCAACCGGCAATGGCGGTCATACCTTTACTGCAAACTTAGAGGATCATAATCGCGCCGTGCAACAATATTTAGCTGTTTTAAGAGCCAAGAAAAGTGGAGCTACACCATAATGTTTATAAGTTTTGAAGGTACAGAAGGTGTAGGTAAAAGCACGTTAATTCGCAAATTACATGCACATTTTTTAAATTTAAATCATGATGTTGTATTAACCAGAGAGCCGGGTGGTACGCCATTGGCGGAAAAAATTCGGTCGATGTTGCTTGCAGTCGATAATGATGAAAGCATGAGTGCAGACACCGAACTTTTATTAATGTATGCGGCAAGAAGCCAACATTTAAACCAAGTGATTTTACCGGCATTGTCGGCAAATAAAATTGTTTTAACTGATCGCTTTTGTGATGCCAGTTTTGCCTACCAAGTCAAAGGGCGGGGACTAGACCAAAATAAACTTGAGCTACTCAACCAAAACTTTGTTACACGCTTACCCGATATCACCTTTTGGTTAGATGCACCCATTGAAATGGGCATGGCGCGTGCACGAGAACGTGGCGCACTCGACCGTTTCGAGCAAGAAAAAATGGAATTTTTTAACAAAGTGCGCGCGGGATATCAATATTTATATGAGCAATATCCACAACGAATCATTCGTTTAGATGCTACGCAAAATGAAGAACAAGTTTTTCAGCAAGCCTTGCGTGCACTAAATCAAACAGACTGAAACAAAAACAAACAGTTTTGCTAAAAACGCTCTTTAATTGGGCGTTTTTTATTTTTAGCGATAAATACGGAATGTGAAGATTGAAAAAATGACGATGGATGCTCAATAGAGTTTGAAATTTTGCGCTAAAATTAGACAAAAGTCGTATGCGCTTGGTTTTTAGTTCACACTTGTTCGTAAATTGATTATAAATCTAGCATTAGTAATTCGAAAAAATAAATATTACTAAATAATGGTTGGCATGTTATTTGCCTTATAAAAAGTAGAATCGTTTTAGCCAGAGTAACAAATCTATCTGGATATAAATGGTTAAAACAATGACTAATCACGGAGTGAATCATGAAAATTTCTTCTAAATCAGTACTTGCTTCTGCACTAATGTTTTGTGCAATTGGCGGAGCGACTCAAGTTCAGGCAGCAGACACTTTAGCTAAAATTAAAAGTTCTGGCAAAATTGTGATTGGGCATCGTGAATCTTCAGATCCAATTTCATATGTTGTTGCGGGTAAGCCGGTCGGTTACGCAATTGATATTTGTAATAATGTTGCAAATGAAATTAAAAAAGAATTGAAAATGCCAAACTTAAAAGTTGAATATAAGGCAGTCACTTCTTCAACGCGAATTCCTGAATTGCTTTCTGGTAATATCGATATGGAATGTGGCACAACCACAAACTCAATTCAACGTCAGCAACAAGTTTCCTTCTCAACCAACTACTATGCAACCGAAGTGCGTATGGCTGTTAAAGCCGGTACAAGCATTAAAAGTATTGGTGACCTAAATGGTAAAGCGGTTGTGACTACACAAGGCACAACGTCTGATAAATACATTAAAATGAATGAAAAAGGTCAGTCTGTAAAAGTACAAAACGTATATGGTAAAGACCATGCCGACTCTTTTGCAATGTTGGCGTCAGGCCGTGCCGCAGCGTTTGTGATGGATGATAATATTTTAGCAGGCTTAATTGCCAAATCTTCAAATCCAAAGAGTTTTGCCATTGTTGGGCCAGTGTTATCTTCTGAACCATATGGAATTATGTTGGCTAAAGGCGATGCACCTATCAAAGCGGTGGCTGACCGTGTCGTAACCAACATGTGGAAATCTGGTCAAATGGACAAGCTGTATAAAAAATGGTTTGAATCTCCAATCCCACCAAAAAATACCAACCTAAATATGAAGCCAAGTGCATCATTCAATAAATTAAAAGCGCGCCCAACTGACGCTGGTATCTAATTTGCCATTTTAATAACGCTGATCATTCACGCTGTGAGTGATCAGGTTTTTGTTTTTATGAGGAGCATTTATGTCTCTTGGCTCATTAAATTGGACTTCGTTCTGCTTAGCATCCAATGAATACAGCGTCGATAAAGCACAATGGGCAGAAACGATTTGTCAGCATATTGGTGGTAGTAATTATTCCACGTTTGCTGAAGCACCAACATGGTTACAAATGCTTGGAAATGGTGTCTTGACCATGGTGTGGACGGCATTAGTATCTTTTGTTATTGCTTTTTTATTGGGTTCGGTGTTGGGGGTTATTCGTACTTTGCCGAATAAGCCATTGGCTGCAATTGGCAATACTTATGTTGAAATCTTCCGAAATATTCCATTGATTGTTCAATTGTTTTTCTGGGCATTCGTCTTCCCTGAGTTTTTACCGCATAGTTTAAGCCCAGGTAGTGGTGAAATTGTTGCGGGTGGATGGTGGAAAGGTATTCTGAATCAACATCCTGCAATTATTGGGGTTATGGCGCTTGGCTTATATACGGCAGCACGTATTTCTGAACATATTCGCGCAGGGATTTTAACTGTTTCGCGCGGTCAAAAATTTGCTGCTTCTGCAATGGGATTTACCACAGCACAAAGCTATCGCTATGTAATTTTACCTGTAGCATATCGAATTGTTTGGCCAACGCTCACTTCTGAATCAATGAACATCTTTAAAAACTCAGCCGTTTTATATGCGTTGAGTGTACTTAATTTCTTTGCTTATACTAAAACCATGCGTGAAGAAACTTCGCAAGATGTGGTCATTTTGATTCTTTCTACACCAGTATATTTAATCATTACCTACACGATTAAAGGCGTGATGGCTTGGATTGAAAAGCGCATGAGTGTGCCTGGATTAGGCTCGGGAGGTAAATAATATGGATTATAGTATATTACATCCTGATGTGATTCAGACCTTATTAAAAGGCTTGCAGTTTACGCTGACCGTGACCGTACTCGCTATGATTGGCGGGATTTTGATTGGTACGCCGCTGGCGATGATGCGCTTGTCAAATAACGTAATTGCGCGGAATTTTTCAAAACTGTATGTGGATTGTTTTCGGGGTATTCCACTCATTCAAGTCATTTTTATTTTTTACTTTTTATTACCTAAAGTTTTTCATTTTCAGTCAGATACTTATTACGGTCCATTGTTTTCAAGTGTGGTCACATTTGCGGTATTTGAAGCAGCATTCTTCTCTGAAATTGTGCGTTCAGGAATCCAATCGGTGTCTAAAGGGCAGGTCTTTGCTGGCTACGCTTTGGGATTTACCTATGGGCAATCGATGCGTTATGTGGTGTTGCCACAAGCATTTCGCAATATGATTCCTGTCTTACTGACCCAAACCATTATTTTATTCCAAGATGTTTCATTGGTTTATGTGATTGGTGCGCCAGACTTCTTAGGTAATGCAGACAGCTTAGCCAATACGTATGGACCAGAAACAAAAGCAACATTCTATCTTATTGTTGCCGTGGTTTATTTTTGTATTTCTTTCTTCTTATCTAGATTAGTTAAGAGCTTACAGCAAAAAGTAGCCATTATTCGCTAAATTGAGGATATCAAAATGCCGATGATCGATATACAACACATTTCTAAATGGTATGGTGATTTCCGTGTTTTAACAGACTGCTCTACATCAATTGAAAAAGGCGATGTTGTTGTTGTATGTGGCCCTTCAGGTTCAGGGAAATCTACTTTAATTAAAACTGTTAATGCACTTGAGCCATTCCAAAAAGGCGAAATTATTGTTGATAATGTGTCATTAACCGATCCTAAAACGGATTTAGCCAAATTTCGTTCACGTGTGGGAATGGTATTTCAACATTTCGAACTTTTCCCACATATGACTGTGCTTGAAAATTTAACCATTGCACAAATTAAAGTTCTTAAGCGTAATTTAACCGATGCACGTGCCAAAGCGACACAATATTTAGAGCGTGTTGGTTTGTTGGCGCATAAAGATAAATTTCCGGGGCAACTTTCGGGTGGTCAGCAACAACGTGTGGCGATTGCGCGCGGCTTGTGCATGGACCCAATTTGTATGTTGTTTGATGAGCCGACATCTGCGCTAGATCCAGAAATGGTTGGCGAAGTGCTTGATGTGATGGTGCAACTTGCAAACGAAGGCATGACCATGATGTGCGTAACTCATGAAATGGGCTTTGCAAAAAAAGTATCTAATCGCCTGATTTTTATGGATCAAGGTGAGATTTTAGAAGATTGTGCAACCTCTGAATTTTTCGGAAACCTAGATGCACGGCATGAACGTGCCAAATCTTTCCTAGAAAAAATTCAAGCGGTGCATTAATTCGCTGTAATGCTTTCAATAAAACCCCTTTTAAAGTTAAGAGGGGTTTTTTAATTGAGCATACCTATATTTCTAAAAAACTCGGCATAACATTCGGCCTTCTTTTCTAAAGCCAGCGGATAGGCTCTTGAGCTTGAAGGTAAGCGATACAATTGTAATGCTTTCTGTTTTAATTGCGCTTGTGATGCTTGGTTCAGTGTGGGTTTGGGGGTGTCTGGGCTAAAATTAAGCATCAGCGTGTTTGTTGCTTTTTCACCTGTGGTCATAATGCTGTGGCAAGCGGGAATTTTTTCTAAGATTTCGATGAGTGGACTGGGCGTCACTACCTCTAAAAACTGATCAGACGCATTGCCTTTTTGCCGAATCACTTGATAGGCGGTATCGTAAATGGCAATGCCGTAATATTCTAGAAAAGCTTTAATCTCGGTTAATTTAAATTGTTTATTGGTTAAATCTAAGAATTGGTTTTTATCCTGAAAAAACAGTAAGCCCATAATTCTCCACATATCGTTTTGAAAATTTGGATAATAAAAATCCATTTTCCATTTACTTTGTGGCGGTGGAAAGCTACCAAGCATTAAAAGCTGTGCATTTATGGGTAAGAATGGTGGTAGAGGGTGAGTTTCAATTTGTTGCTCGGAAATAATGTGGTTATTTTCTTTATTTTTCAAAATCTATTCATCCGTTTAATCGAGTGGATGTTGGTCAAGCCATGTTGGAAGCTCATGCTCTGAAATCACTTGAAAGCCATGCTGCTGCAATAGCGTAGTTGTGACCCCGAATCCATGGCGTTTCTTTTGCTGAAAATGACCATCATAAATAAATGCTGAACCACATGAAGGGCTATTTTCTTTTAAAACGATACATTGAGGACGAAGTTTTTGTACATAATGTAAGGTCTTTTTTGCACCGTCTAGGTACATGGCGGTGACATCTTGGCCTGAAGAATCTACAACTTTTGCATCACCATTTAATACGTCTGCACCTGTACCATATTGTATTTCAGCTGCAAGTCTTGGCGTGCTAAATCCTCCTAGTAATTCAGGGCATACTGTTTTTACTTTACCTTGTGCAATCAGGGTTGCTAAGAGTGGTGTTAGGCATGATTTTCCATCATAACGAACAGGTTCACCTGCAAGGCAGGCACTGACTAAAATCATAAAATGAATCTCAATTTATTGTATTTGAGTATAGTGTAGTGGTTTGAATATGTGCAGATTTATTTTTATTTGATGCAGGCATTATTTAAATTGGCGTAACATGATTGTTTAGGTTTTGATGGAAAAATTATGAGTCAGGTGTTTGATTTACAGGTACAAATATTGCCTGAACATTTGGATGAATTAGGGCAAGTCCAGCAGATGGCTTATTTAGCATGGATGCAGCAGATTGCACAGGCGCATTCAACACATTTAGGCTTAAGTTTAGAAATATTCCAACAATTAAAGCATGCCATGGTGGTAGTTGAGCAGCATGTGCAATATCGTAAAGCTGCCTTTTTAGCAGATCAACTGATACTTCGAACATGGGTTTCTAAAACAGATTCTATGCATAGTTATCGCGATTATGCGTTGTATCGTGCCAAAGATGCAGCAATTATTTTAGTCGGGACCACTAAATGGGCATGCGTAGAACTAAGCACGGGACGACCAAAACGCATGTCGCCAACATTTATTCAGGCCTATAGCGCATTATCCGAACAAGTGAATCCATTCGACTTTACTGAAAACACAGATTTTTAAATAATCATCAAAAAAATTGTTGGCGAATAACGTGCTGTAATTTTAAAAAATGGTGGATTTATATGCTTGTGCGCTGTGTTTGTGCAAAGGATAAAATATTTTGCGCCTTGATCTTACGCTTCTGCTATAATTCACGACAATTTTGTTAAACCGTTTGGTTCATTGCTTTTTATAAGCCAATGACGTTTTATTTTCTCAAGGTAACCCATGGCGCAAGCTAAAAAATCCGTAGATATTAAAAATATTCGCAACTTTTCTATTATTGCGCATATCGACCACGGCAAGTCGACTTTGGCCGACCGTTTTATTCAAATGTGTGGTGGTCTGCAAGATCGTGAAATGCAAGCTCAGGTCTTGGATTCTATGGAGCTTGAGCGTGAACGTGGTATTACCATTAAAGCCGCGTCTGTGACCTTATATTACACGCATCCAAATGGTCAAGAGTATCAGCTTAACTTTATTGACACTCCGGGGCACGTCGATTTCTCCTATGAAGTATCACGTTCGCTTGCTGCCTGTGAAGGTGCGTTGCTTGTAGTAGATGCTGCACAAGGCGTAGAAGCACAATCAGTTGCAAACTGCTATACCGCAATTGAGCAAGGCTTAGAAGTTTTACCTATTTTAAATAAAATTGACTTGCCACAAGCAGAACCTGAACGCGTTATTCACGAAATTGAAGAAATTATTGGCATTGAAGCAACAGACTCACCAACGTGTTCAGCTAAAACTGGTTTAGGTGTTGAAGGCGTACTTGAGCGTTTGGTCGATGTGATTCCTGCACCTGAAGGCGACCGTGAAGCACCGCTACAAGCGTTAATTGTTGACTCATGGTTCGACAACTATTTGGGCGTCGTGTCTTTGGTGCGTATTAAGCAAGGTCGTATCCGTAAGGGCGACAAAATGCTGGTGAAATCGACAGGGCAAGTTCATCCTGTAACTTCTGTCGGTGTGTTTAATCCAAAACATACCGAAACCGATATTCTTGAAGCAGGTGAAGTTGGCTTTGTCATTGCAGGGATTAAAGATATTTTTGGTGCGCCCGTCGGTGATACCATCACATTATCTTCAACGCCTGAAGTTGCAACTTTACCCGGTTTTAAAAAGGTAAAACCTCAGGTTTATGCGGGTTTGTTCCCAATTGACGCGAGCGACTTCGAGCCGTTCCGTGAAGCATTACAAAAACTACAAATTAACGATTCCGCTTTGTTCTTTGAACCTGAAAGTTCAGATGCGCTAGGTTTTGGTTTCCGTTGTGGCTTCTTAGGCATGCTACATATGGAAATCGTACAAGAGCGTTTAGAGCGTGAGTACGATCTAGACTTAATTAGCTCTGCGCCAACGGTGATTTATGAAGCCGTGACTAAAAAAGGCGACACGATTTACATCGACAGTCCATCAAAAATGCCCGACGGCAGTACGATTGAAGATTTACGCGAGCCTATTGCAGAATGTCATATCTTAGTTCCTCAAGAATACTTGGGTAATGTAATGACATTGTGTATTGAACGTCGTGGTGTGCAAAAAGACATGAAGTTCTTGGGCAACCAAGTTTCAGTGACTTTTGAAATTCCAATGGCTGAAGTGGTGATGGATTTCTTTGATAAATTAAAATCATGTTCGCGTGGTTTTGCATCGTTAGATTACAACTTCGTGCGTTTTGAAAGCTCATCTTTAGTGAAAGTTGATGTATTGATTAACAGCGAAAAAGTCGATGCGTTGGCGATGATTTGTCACCGTCAAGATGCGCGACATCGTGGAATTGCTTTGGTTGAAAAAATGAAAGATTTGATTCCACGTCAAATGTACGATGTTGCTATTCAAGCAGCGATTGGCGCACAAATTATTGCCCGTTCAACTGTAAAAGCAATGCGTAAGAATGTATTGGCAAAATGTTACGGTGGTGATGTTTCGCGTAAGAAGAAATTGCTTTCGAAACAAAAAGAAGGTAAGAAACGCATGAAGCAAGTGGGAAGCGTTGAAATTCCACAAGAAGCTTTCTTAGCGGTATTGAAAGTCGATCGATAAACCACCATTAGGATACCCCCATGGATTTTGATTTTAATTTAATCCTCGTTCCCGTAACGATTGTTTTATTCTTTATTTGGCTGTTGGATAAGTTGAAACTTAAACAGCGCCAAACAAGAGGACGGGGTAATGAACATTTTGTCATTACATGGGCGTATGACTTTTGGCCGGTGCTTGCGGTTGTATTAATTTTGCGCTCATTTTTATATGAGCCATTTAATATTCCATCAGATTCTATGGTGCCTACCTTAGAAACCGGTGATTTTATTTTGGTGAATAAGTTTAATTACGGGATTCGTTTGCCTTTGCTTAATCAGAAAGTGATTAATGTGGGCGAGCCTGAACGTGGCGATGTAATTGTGTTTCGTTATCCACTCGATCCGAAAATCAGTTATATCAAACGTGTTGTGGGTTTACCGGGCGATCATATCAGTTACCGTAATGGCTTGCTCACCATTAATGGTCAAACCCTTGCGGAAACAGCAACGCAATTTAATCGCGAAAAAGACAAGTTATCTTCTTTTGCACCGTTATATACCTATGAGACTTTAGGTACACATAAACATCTTGTTCGTCATTTAGAGGGACGCGATCCTTTGGTCGAGCAATATAATTATGCTGTGTCTGCTAATCAAGCAAGTGCAGTACCGTTTGTTGCAAGTGCGAATCAAACATTCGTGCAAAGTGAAGGTAAGGCATGGGAAGTTACGGTTCCAAAAGGACATTATTTTGCAATGGGCGATAACCGCGATGAAAGTGCAGACAGTCGCTTCTGGGGTTTTGTGCCTGAAGAAAACTTAACAGGCCGTGCATTTTATGTTTGGATGCATAAAGAACCAGGATTACATCTTCCAAGTTTTGGTCGAAATGGTAAAATTGACTAAAATTTAACTTGGATAACAACGATAATGTTGCAAAGTCAGCGTGGTGCTTCAACTTTAGGTTTGGTTTTTGGTGCTTTGGTATTTGTTGCGATTCTAAAAGTCGCATTAATTACATGGCCTGCGTATTGGGATGATTACATCATCAATAAACAGATTGTAGAAACCCTAAAAACTAACGATTCGTCTATTTCTATAGAAACCTACTCAGCGAAAATGGCTGAAAGTTTTAGTCGAAATAATATCGAAGACTTAAAGTTTGCGAGCATTGCCAAAGTTGAACGTAAAGAAGGTCAGTTACAGGTGAAAAAAGATTACGAAGTCCGTCGTCACCTGTTTCTCAATATTGATTTAATACTAAGCTTCGAGAAAAGTTTTGATCAAAGGTCAGTCCAAGCTAAGTAATATGCGCTTAGCTCAACAAATTGGTTATCAGTTTCAGCAAGCTGAATTATTGCAGCTTGCTTTAACGCATCGTTCGGTGAGTCATAAATATAATTATGAACGTCTAGAATTTCTTGGAGATTCTTTACTTGGAATGATTGTTGCAAACTATTTATATCATGCCTATCCGCATGAAAATGAAGGTCGCTTAACGCGAATGCGTGCAACATTGGTTCGTCAAGAAACTTTAGGCAAAATTGCAAACGATTTGAAACTTAGTCAGTATATGATTTTAAGTATGGGAGAATTGAAGTCGGGTGGACATCACCGCGAATCTATTCTTGCCGATACTGTTGAAGCCATTATTGGTGCAATTTATCTAGATTGTAACGATTTAGAAAAATTAAAAACCATTGTTTTAAATTGGTATCAGCCGTATTTAAGCCATATTGAACCAACGGATCAGTTAAAAGATCCAAAATCACGCTTGCAAGAATTTTTACAAGCACACAAAAAGCCTTTGCCAATTTATGAGGTGACGGACATCCAAGGTGATGCACCAAATCAACACTTTAAAGTGGTGTGTAAAGTGGATGCTTTGCCGGTTGCCCTAGGTGAAGGAAGTAGTCGTCGTTTTGCAGAGCAAGCAGCGGCTGCTGAAATATTGAAGTTATTGGAGCAAAAAACAGCATGACGATGTCATCTGATCAGCATGATGATCAAAATGTGAACCCAGAAGAACCAAACTTAATTGATTCGTTCTTTAAGTCACAAGGTACAATAATTCCAGCGGATTTTAAAAGTGGATTTGTTGCAATCGTTGGTCGTCCAAACGTAGGTAAATCGACATTAATGAACCACTTGTTGGGACAAAAATTGTCGATTACTTCGCGTAAGCCGCAAACAACACGCCATAAAATTATTGGTATTGATTCGCGCGAGAAGTCGCAAGCCGTTTATGTGGATACTCCGGGTATGCACAAAAAAGAAGTGCGTGCGATTAATAAAATGATGAACCGTGCTGCACATTCAGCATTGCGTGATGTGAACTTGGTTCTTTTTGTGGTTGATGCACAAAAATGGACTCAGAACGATGAGCTTGTTTTGGAAAAGTTACAAAATGCCGATATGCCAGTGATTTTGGTGATCAATAAACTAGATACCTTTGAAAATAAAAATCAAGCATTGCCACTCATTCGCGAACGCGCAAAATTGATGAATTTTGCCGAGATTGTGCCAGTTTCGGCATTGCGTGGTGCAAATTTAGATCATTTACGTGACGTTATTGAAAAATATTTGCCATTTTCACAGCCATTATATTCATTTGACCAAGTGACAGACCGTTCAGAGCGTTTCTTGGCCAGTGAAATTATTCGTGAAAAAATCATGCGTCAGTTGGGTGAAGAGCTGCCTTATGACTTAACGGTGCAAATTGAATCGTTCAAAACTGAAGATGCAATAGTCAATGAAAAAACTGGCCGCTTAAAACCTGCCTGTACTTATATTGATGCCACTATTTTTGTCGATCGTCCGGGGCAAAAAGCCATTGTGATTGGTGATAAAGGCGCAAAGCTGAAAAAAATTGGTATGGATGCGCGTGTCGACATGGAAAAAATGTTCGAGCAAAAGATCATGCTTACGCTTTGGGTGAAAGTGAAAGGCGGCTGGTCTGATGATGAGCGCGCACTGAAAAGTCTAGGTTATAGCGACATCTAAAAGAGAAAATTACATGACAGTCATAATTCGTTGCATTGCTGTGCTTGGTTGCCTTGTGTTACTGCAAGGTTGTATTACCAAAATTGTGACTGTTCCTGTAAAGGTGGCCTATAAAACAACCAAAGGGGTGGTGAAAGGCACAGCTGCTGTTGTGCGTGCGGTCACCCCCGATGGCGATGACCACGACAAAAAACAAGATTAAGAATTGATATGCGCAATGAGCTTTTGCAAGGGTATTTAATCCATCATCGTAAATATCGTGAAAAAAGTCATATTGTGCATCTATTTACCCAAGAACATGGACGGGTAGATGGAATATTGCGTCAAACGCCGCCACCGCAGTTTCAACCTATTCAGATTCAAGCATCTGGGAAATCAGAACTTAAAAATTTTAGTAAACTAGAAATTCAGCAACAGCCTATTTTTTTTCATGGGGATGCTTTTTTTTGTGGTTTTTACCTGAACGAAATTATTTTACGTTTATGCCCATTAGAAGAAAGTTTGCCGCAAACTTTTCAACAATACGCAATTTGTTTGGCGCAATTACAACATTTGTCTAATCAAAGTAATCCATCGCAATTTTTAAAACAAATTCTAAGACAATTTGAACATGCCTTATTGCAAGATTTAGGTTATCCCATCGACTTTGCAGTAGATGCGCATCAAAATCCAATTTTATCCGAGCGGCATTATCAGTTTCATATGAATGAAGGTTTTTTGCCCGAAATTAAAATGACAACGGCAACTTTAAGTGGCGAACTCATTTTAAGCATGCAAAATGAACTTCAGGATGGGGAATTTAATTCAAAGCAGTTACAATGCTTAACCAAACTTTATCGACAGATGATTACATCTTTATTGGGCGAGCGACCATTAAAAAGCCGTCAATTATGGGTGCAACATCGTCACATTCAAGGCTAAATAGGAACAATGCTATGGCTGTTTTACTTGGTGTAAATATTGACCATGTTGCCACTTTAAGACAAGCGCGTGGAACACAGTATCCTGACCCAGTTCAGGCTGCGTTGTTGTGTGAAGAATCGGGTGCAGAGGGCATCACCTTGCATTTGCGTGAAGATCGTCGCCATATTCAAGATGATGATGTACGACGCATGCGTCCTGTTTTAAAGACACGAATGAATTTAGAGCTGGCCGTGACCGATGAAATGGTGGCATTTGCCAAAGAAATTCAACCGCAACATGTTTGTTTTGTGCCCGAGCGCCGCCAAGAATTGACCACAGAAGGTGGATTAGATGTGGTTGGGCAATTAGACAAAGTTAAACAAGCGACGCAAAGTTTGGTGGCAATCGGTTGTGATGTGTCATTATTTATTGATGCCGATTTGAAGCAAATTGATGCAGCTATTGCGTGTGGTGCACCCACCATTGAATTGCACACCGGTGCTTATGCCGATGCACATACGCCAGAACAACAGCAATTTGAATTGCAGCGAATTATTGCCGCAACAGCATATGCGGCTGAAAAAGGTTTAACTGTAAATGCTGGCCATGGCTTGAACTTGCAAAATGTTGCACCCATTGCCGCCATTCCACAGATTCATGAACTCAATATCGGCCATGCCATTATTGCCGAAAGTGTTTTTGTTGGATTAAGTGAAGCTGTTAAACAAATGAAAGATGCAATTGCGCAAGCGAGTCAATAAATGTCTACGATTCAATATGAAGAGCTCATGCAACCTGTCAACGCGTTTTTAGGTTGCTTAACGCCTAAAGCTTGGTTAGATGAAGCACTGAATAACTTAGAATTATTGATGCAAGATCACGCCAATTGTGAAAAAAAAGCTGCGGGCACAGCCATGAATCTGATGTTTCGTTACAGCTTTTTTACCGATTTACAGGTGAAACTCGCGCAATTGGTTCGCGAAGAAATGCTGCATTACGAGCAAGTGCTTGAGTTTATGAATAAGCGTGGCCAAGAATGGAAGGCGGTGAGTGCAGGGCGTTATGCCGGTGAGTTACGTAAAGAAGTGCGAACTTATGAACCTGAAGCACTGATTGATGTATTAATTATTGGTGCCTTTGTTGAAGCACGTTCATGCGAGCGTTTTCATGCGCTTTCTTCAATTGTCGATGAAGAATTGGGTCGCTATTATCGCTATTTGCTAAAATCTGAATCGCGTCACTTCGAAGATTATTTGGCTTTGGCATTAGAGGTTGCTCGTACTGCAAAAATGAAAAATCCTGAAGAAGATATTCAGCAACGCATTGAACATATTCGGGCTGTTGAAGCAAAACTAATTTCAACACCTGACGATACGTTCCGTTTCCATAGTGGTGTGCCTGTAGCAGCATAATACTGTACGGAAAATGATAAAAAAGCTCCTAAAAAGGAGCTTTTTTGTTTTAGTGTTTAAGGTCTTCTTTCACGCCTTTTGCGGTATGTTCTACAGCTTCAGCGGTTTTTGCAGTGGCATCTTTAGCCGTTGCTGTGGCTTGGTTTATAGCATCTTTAGAAGTTGCCGTTGCCTGGTCTGTGGCGTGATTAATTTTTGCAGTCGCATCTTTTGTGGCTGCATCAACTTTTGCAGTGGCTTCACTTGCTGCATCTTTAATATCATGCTTGGCTTGTTCTGCAGCTTTATCCAGATGCTGTTCAGTACTGGCACCAGTTTCAGGTGCTTTTTCTTTATTACAGCCGATGAGTACAAAAGGTGTTGCAATGCTGAGTGCGATGAGTAATTTTTTCATATATTTATTCCTGCTATATTCATTTTAAGATGTAGCATCCAAATTTTTGGACTAGAACATATAAACATAAGCAAAATATAAAATAAAAGAGAACTGATGTGGAGTTTTGTAAAATAGAAATTTAATAGTGGTTTTTTAGGCAATAAAAAACCACTTTAAATAAAGTGGCTTTAAATATGGCTCTCCCACCTGGGCTCGAACCAGGGACCTGCGGATTAACAGTCCGTCGCTCTACCGACTGAGCTATGGGAGAATCTGTAGGCGATTATAAAGAGATTTAAAAAGGGGTCAAGCAAATTTTGTATTTTTTGCAGCGAGTGTTTTATATTTAAACAAAAAAGGATTATTTAAAAAAACACTTGTGATAAAAAAATAAAATGGTTTAAATTAATAAGCATATAAAAATTTTGGAATAGCAAGGCTATTCCATGTGTGGATTTAACCCAACTTGCCAGCACAAAATGGCTAAACAGGAGATCGATGTGTCGACCTTATCTATTCAAGATATTTTTTCTAATTTAGAGGGCTATCAAAGCCGCTTTGTCGCCATTCTTGAACACCCAGCACAATATTATCAAGTGGTGGAAGGCGCGAAAATTCAATTTGATGCGATGAGTGAACAAAAAATCTATTTAGGTGATTTGTTACAGTTATGGTTTGCAAAAAGCGCGTGGATAGAAAATGATGCTCAAGCGGCATCGGCAAACAAATTACAGCTTGTGCAACAGACTCAGCGTTCAAGCCAAGATCATCGCTTGTATTTTTTCGCGTTTTTATCGGATCGCTTAAAACCACATTCAATGGCATTGGCATGGTCTGAACGGGAACAAGCTGTTGTTACTGTGAATTTACAGCAAACATGGTTGTATTATTTAAGCTTTATTGCTTTGACGCGTCCCAAACACAGTTGATAAGCCATCATTTTTGCATAAAAAAACCTATCCGAAGATAGGTTTTTTTATATTTGACGTTTGATTAAGCCGTTTTTTCAGCTTCAATAGACGCAATTGCAGCATCAACGCCTTCAATTGAATCGGCCGCTTTTTTAATACGCGCCAATGCATCAACCAATACGCTGTCAGCAGTTGCGTAAGAAATACGCATAAAGCCACCTAGGCCGAAAGCATCGCCAGGAACGACTGCAACACCAGTTTCTTCAAGTAACCATTCAGAAAACTCTGTGCAAGACTTTAAGCCTTTTGCGCGAATGAGTGGGCGAATATTGGCATAAGCATAGAATGCGCCATCGGCTGCCAAACATGAAATCCCATTAATCTCATTTAAGCCATTCACCACTAAGTCATGACGGCGTTTGAATGCTTCAATCATTGGCTCTAAAACATCTTGCGGGCCATTTAATGCAGCTTCTGCTGCAACTTGCGAAATTGAAGTTGGGTTAGAGGTTGATTGTGATTGAATTTTTTTCATTGCACCAATCAGTTTTGCAGGGCCAGCCGCATAACCAATACGCCAACCAGTCATTGCATAGGCTTTAGATACGCCATTTAATACAATGGTACGATCGTAAAGGTCGGGCGCAATGGTTGCAATGTTGTAGAACTCATCATCCCAACGAATTGGTTCATACATATCGTCAGAAGCAATATACACTTGAGGATGTTTGCGTAGCACTTCTGCCAACGCTTCAAGTTCTGCTTTGGTGTAGATCATCCCTGTTGGGTTAGATGGACTGTTCAGTACCACTAAACGGGTTTTTTCTGTAATTGCAGCGTCTAATTGCGCAGGTGTGATTTTAAAGCGTTGCTCTTCACCACATTTCACAATAACTGGTGTACCTTCTGCAATAATCACCATATCTGGATAACTTACCCAATATGGTGCAGGGATAATTACTTCATCACCTTTATTTAACAAAGCCAATGCCAAGTTAAAGAAAGATTGTTTGCCACCACAAGACACTAAAATTTGGTTGGCTTGATAGTCTAAATTATTGTCACGTTTGAACTTTGCAATAATTGCTTTTTTGAGGCCTGGCGTACCATCAACAGCAGTATATTTTGTGAAGCCGTTATTGATGGCTTCAATTGCTGCATCTTTGATGTGTTGCGGGGTGTCGAAATCAGGTTCGCCTGCACCTAGACCAATAACATTTTTACCTGCAGCTTTAAGTTCTGCAGCTTTATTGGTTACGGCAAGTGTAGGGGACGGTTTAATGGCATTCACACGATCTGACAGACGTACGTCCACGGCAGTATTCCTTTTTTTGTGAGGGATTAAAAAACAAAATCGCTCTATCTTAACGCAAAATTGCAAACATGCCATCCGATAATTCGATTAATTTTCTTTTCAAAGATTGAATGAAAATCGTGAATTTATGGCTGTACAGGCTAAATTTTGCAATATGAATACGCTTAAATGGACTTTGAGATAAAAAACTCGTCAAAGTTGCAGAAAAGTCTTAAAATAAGGCTGAGTTTGAATTTAGATTTAATGGTATGAATACTTCGAAAACAAAAGTGAAACTTCCGTTTCCTTTGCCAGCGAAAGATGAACAAGACACAAATGACGCGGTGCATAACCAAGTTCGCCCGAAACCCGAGCAATACGCAGATCGGACGTGGATGCCACCTCGTGGCACGCGTCGCTCGATGGGTAAGCGTTAGTAAAAAACAGGCGGATCGCCTGTTTTTTATTGTCTTAAATCGGCTTCAATATTTTCTTTATAATAATTTCGTTTATATAAATACATATGTTCGTCAGCGCGTTTTAATGCTTGCTCTAAAGTTTCGTGCGCGGTGCTGGTGGCATAACCAATCGAAAGGCTAATGGGCAGTCGCGAGTGGAATTGATTGTCAATATTTACCAATTCATAAATGGTATGTAACACACCATCTACATCTTCTTCAGTGGTGTTTGGCATGAGGATAACAAACTCATCACCGCCAATACGTGACGCGCTAAACTTCGTGTCTAAAACCACTTGATTTAAAATCACACCAATTCTGCGTAAAATATCATCGCCGGTGTCGTGGCCGAGAGCATCATTAATGGCTTTGAGTCCATTGAGGTCTAAATAAATACAGGAAATTGAGGAAGGCGCACTGCGTTGAATCCGGTTGACTTCTTCTGTAAAAAAAGTGCGGTTAAAAAGCTTGGTCAGTACATCGTGTTTGCCTAAATATTCTAAATAATTTTCAGCTTTTTTACGGGCAGTAATGTCGGTTAATGCCACTTGTACCAGTTTCCAATTGTCTTCATAACCCGGGAAAACCGTAAATTGCAATAAGACATTTCGAATGGTGCCATCTAAGGCGTAATTGATGGCTTCGCGCTGATGATGAATATTACCTTTCCATAGTTCAATCAGTTGTTCTCGAAAGGTGTGATTCATTTCTTTCGTGAAGACTTTGTGCATATTTTTAAATAAGATTTCTTTATTCGCAGCCTTAAATAAATCTAATGTGGCCTGATTTACATCTAAAATTACAATATCTTGAATGCATTGTTCGATAAAGTCGTGATGAACATCTAAAAAGGTACGAAAATCATCAATTCCCAGCGCTTTTAATTGGTCAATACGTTCTTTAACACGGCTAAAATCTTCTACCCATAACGATGTGGGCGAATAAACAAACATTGACTGTGCAAGCTGACGATTTTTTTGTTCTAAACGTCTGGCATTTTGATAGGCTGAAATGTCTTCTGTGGTGAGTAAAATACGAGATAAATCGTGTTCAAAACCGGGTAAAACGGTGGCTCTCACTTGCACATCAAGGCATTGACCCGTGATGGTGTAGTTAATACTTGTGCTAGTAAATTCGGTTTTACCTTCCCAAAGTGCTGCAAGTTCATAAATGTGAGATGGCAACATTTCTTCTTTAAAAATTAAGTGTAAATTGCTGCATAAATGCGCTTGGTCTTTGGCATGAAAAACTTCTAAAGTTTTTTGATTCACTTTTAAAACTTTAATGCGTTGTGACGATTCGGTAATTTTAGATGGATTATTTTGTAGAAATGTCACCAAATCGGTGATGCCTTGGGCGCGCCATTCATCGAACAGGGCTTTGACCTCACTGAAATCTTCTAACCACATAGGAATGGGCGCAAGGTCAAACACCGATGAATCGATCATGTTCATGTGACATCCAATAAATAATTATTTTTCAATGAATAAAATAAACCCTTTGGTGTTATTGTATGCAAGAAAAAGTAAAGATAAAATACGGCTTGAGTATAATTTTTAAACTTTATTTTTGGCGCATTTAAGCCCAATTCAATGATGAACCTTACGTTTTATTGGGTGTTTAATTTCAAGCTCACCTTTCCATGCGGCAATAAATTCTTGCTCGTTAAATTCATATAATTCCATCAGCGCCAATACGCTGCCACCAAATAAATACCATGCATCGCTATGGGGTGTTAAATTAAATAAAATATTGACTTGTTTTAAAATATCTTCAATTTCATAGTCGCGACGTCGACCGTAATGATCTTCGGGATACGGATTATCTTCTAAAATTTTTAAAGCAACGTGGCGCTGTGCAGAAGATAAGCTGGTTGTTTTTAAGGCTTTGGCATAATCATCCGCCAAAATAACGTTTGATGTGAAAATTTGTTGCAGCATGCTGCTGTCTAAATTTGGAAACAGTGCTGCTGCATTTTTTTCAATATACGGTTTAAATGATTCAGGAAAAATCACATTCGATGAAATGCCACGAAACAGGGGGGCAATATCTGAAGTTTGATAACCGGCCTGACCGCAGCCCAACGCGGTAATAAAATAGGTTGTATGTGGATGTTTTTCGGTATAAATCTTAAAGTCTTCAATGTAGTGCTGAATTTGTGCCAAAGGCATCGGTTGTAAATGCTCATTGAGCGTTGGAATAGAAAAACTTTGCCCAGACCAACCGCGTCCAACGCCCGCCAGTGCGCCAAAAAATTGCTGCGCGATCCGTGCCGCGCCTTCAGAGTGGTCGCCTGCTAAGTTGCCGCCAAAAACAAAAACGGTATTGTCTGCTAAAGTTTTTATAATACTTTCATCATGATATTGATAATTCATGTTCAATTTTTTCCATTGTATTTGTTTATTGGTGGCAGCACGAGGAATGATATGGTTGTAGCATACGGTGTGGAGCATCCTCAACTTTATGGTGCTATTGATTTATCCTATGGTCAAGTAAAAATACTTGAATTCTGTGTGTAATCACCGCATGTATAGAACATATTGGCGTGACATTGTTTGGCGCGAAAATGAAATTAGCCCAGAGAGGAATGTGTGGATAAGCAACCTTTTGATTTAAAAACGAGTTATCAACCCGCTGGCGATCAACCCCAAGCCATTGAACAATTGGTTTCAGGGGTGAAGCGTGGGCTGAAGAATCAATTGTTGCTGGGGGTAACAGGTTCTGGCAAAACATATACCATGGCAAATGTAATTGCCCAGTTACAGCGCCCAACCATTGTGATGGCACACAATAAAACCCTTGCTGCGCAGCTTTATGGCGAATTTAAAGCGTTTTTTCCCAATAATGCGGTTGAATATTTTGTCAGTTATTACGACTATTATCAGCCTGAAGCGTATGTGCCATCGTCAGATACGTTTATTGAGAAAGATTCAGCGATTAATGATCATATCGACCAAATGCGCTTGTCTGCCACACGAGCGTTATTAGAACGCCGAGATGCCATTATTGTTGCGTCAGTTTCAGCCATTTACGGTTTGGGCGATCCGAATGCGTATATGCAAATGCTGCTACATATTGTGCAGGGCGATATCATCCGCCGTGACGACATTATTCGTCGTTTAGTCGAGATGCAATATAACCGTAATGAATTGGATTTTGTGCGCGGGACGTATCGTATTCGCGGGGAAATTATCGATATTTTTCCTGCCGAATCTGACAGTGAGGCGATTCGAATTGAATTATTTGATGATGAAGTCGATTCTATTCGTTGGTTTGACCCATTAACAGGCAAAATGCTGCGCAAAGTGCCGCGCGTGACCATCTATCCTAAAAGTCATTATGTAACGCCAAAAGATAATTTATATCGCGCCATTGATACCATTAAAGATGAATTAAAAGACCAAATCAGCTTTTTTAAAGCCAAAGATAAATTATTGGAGGCGCAACGCATTGAGCAGCGCACACGTTATGATTTAGAAATGATGCAGCAATTGGGCTATACCAACGGCATCGAAAATTATTCAAGACATTTATCTGGTCGGCAGGTTGGAGAAGCACCTCCAACATTATTTGACTATATTCCAGAAGATGCTTTGCTTATTTTAGATGAATCACATGTTACTGTTCCGCAAATTGGCGCCATGTACAAAGGCGACCGTTCACGCAAAGAAAACTTGGTCAATTATGGTTTTCGCTTGCCAAGTGCTTTAGATAATCGACCGATGAAATTTGAGGAATGGGAGCGGATTGTGCCAACAACCCTGTTTGTTAGTGCAACGCCTGCAAAATACGAACTAGAAAAATCGGAGCAAATTGTCGAGCAAGTGGTTCGTCCAACGGGATTAATTGACCCCGAAATAGAAGTTCGTCCAGTACTCACCCAAGTCGATGATGTCCTTTCAGAAATTAATTTGCGCAAAGATTTGAATGAACGGGTGTTGGTCACCACGTTAACCAAACGCATGGCAGAGGACTTAACCGCTTATTTGAAAGAATATGGTGTAAAAGTCGCCTATTTACATTCTGATATCGACACTGTAGAGCGGGTAAAAATTATTCATGAACTACGTACCGGTGTGCATGATGTTTTGATTGGCATTAATTTATTGCGCGAAGGTTTGGATATGCCTGAAGTTTCTTTGGTGGCTATCTTAGATGCCGACAAAGAAGGCTTTTTACGTTCAGAGCGTTCATTAATTCAGACCATTGGACGTGCGGCACGAAATTTAAAAGGTAAAGCGATTTTATATGCCGATGTGATTACCGATTCTATGCAAAAAGCCATAGACGAAACCGCGCGCCGCCGTGAAAAACAGATTCAATTTAACCAAGCGCACGGAATTACCCCAAGAAGTGCTGTGCGTCAGGTCATTAAAGAAATTGATACGGGCGAGGTTTTAACCGAAGATGCTGTTGAACAAGGTTTAGAAAACCAAATTCAGTCACTTACGGCCGATGAACAGCATTTAATTGCAGATCCGAAACTCATGGCGAAACATTTGGCAAAACTTGAAAAAGAAATGTTAAAAGCGTCTAAAGAGTTACAGTTTGAACAGGCTGTAAAAATTCGTGATGAAATGCTTAAACTCAAATCGTATTTAATGCTTTAACATGCGTGATAGACCGATCTTTAATATCGGTGCTGTACATATTATTGGCACAAGTTCAAACTTAATCTGAGCATGACTTTTTGAAAAGATTGCTCAGTTTGGGTTGAATGATTGCTTGGTGAAAATAATAAACGGAGAAATTAAATGGAAAATAAAAACAGATTTTACGCTAAAAAGATCATGCAACTTTGCTTGTCTGCTGCGCTTGGCTTGTCCGCGCTGAGTCTGCAAGCTGCCGAAAAACCAATGCAAACCGTGCCTAAATTACAATTAGACCGCTACTTGGGTGTCTGGTATGAAATTGCACGTAAACCAATGTACTTTGAAAATAAATGCAAACAAAATATTCGTGCAACTTATGGCTTAAATGAAAAGGGCAATGTCACGGTAGAAAACCGCTGTGAGGGTGAAAATAATCAAATACACCGCGCCGTTGGCGAAGCGTTTGTTGTGAATCCACCTGAAAATACAAAATTGAAAGTGAGTTTTTTGCCGAAGGCAATCCGTTGGATACCTATTGCGCGTGGCAATTATTGGGTTTTAAAACTGGATGATCAATATCAAACCGTATTGATTGGTGAGCCTTCGCGCAAATATTTATGGCTGTTGTCGCGTCAGCCCACCATTTCCGAAGCGACTTTTAATGATTATATGAACACTGCACAGAATTTAGGGTATTCCATTCAAGATTTGATTATCACCAAGCAAATACAAAAATAATGTTAAGATATCGCCACTAAAGCTGCGACTGAGCATTTGGCTTAAGTCACAGCGGTTAAGTTTTACTAAAATAAAATGGGTTTGGGGTTGTAGATGGTTAGAGGCATTGTATTTTCTGTATTGGCATCTACAATTTTTGGCTTGTTGTATTTTTATAGCAAATTATTAAATGTTTTTGATGGAACACAGGTTTTTGGCTGGCGAATGATTTCGCTATTGCCCTTTTTAACACTATTTATGTGGTGTACCAAAGATATTCATCTGATTAAAGAAGTTTATCTTCGCTTCAAAAATAATTTGGCTTTTTTCTTGCTTCTAATCATAAGCAGTGCCCTGATGGGGGTGCAACTTTGGCTGTTTTTATGGGCGCCCATGAATGGACGCGGCATGCAGGTGTCTTTGGGCTACTTTTTATTGCCGTTGGTATTGGTTTTGGTGGGAAGTTTATTTTACAAAGAAAAATTATCTAGATTTCAAATGTTAGCCGTTGCTTTGGCCTGTTTAGGTG